>JABHKC010000028.1 GCA_018692315.1 Bacteroidota bacterium
GATAGTAACTTATTGGAAAAAAATATACATGAACTCCATTTTTATTTAAAAAATTAATGTTTTTTATCAAAGCTTGCATTTGTCTGTATTACAGAATATTAACATCATTTTGCTTGTTTTTATGAATTATGCAGGTTAAATTTTCTGAAATACCTGTTGCTTTGTTTGGTTTGTAATAATCGTCATAATCAGGTTCAAATAAGCCACCATTCAAAAAAGGAATCATTTCACAGCCCTGTGGCAATCCACCAAGTCTATTTTCCATTTTAGTATTTAAGGTTTGGAAAAAAACCCGTTCTAAGATGCTGTGATAATAGTTTGAATTGTTTTTAACAGCTTTTGAAGAAAGCAAATCCTCCGGTAAAAGTTCCTTGCCGGCATCAGATTTTTTCATTTTCAAAAACCACGAAAAAATTGTTCTACCAATTAATCTTACTGCAAATTCCTGATAAACTAACTTATTTGTTTTGGGTACACTTGGCAAGTGCAAAATACCATCTCCAAAATCAGTAGCTTTTTTGCCTTTCCCAATATTGACACCAATCAATTGATAGAAATAGTGAGCTATTATTTTATAGAATTCTTCGTTTAAGGCTTCAACACTAAAGGCTTCAAGAATATCGTTTAAAGTAAGTGTTTTGCCTACAAGTTTGCTAAGTCTATCCGATGGTGTTCTTACTTTTTCATCTTCGCCAAGCAAATAAGTATATCGTTTGGGTTCGGTAGCTTGTTTTATTACTTCGCCTTCATCATTTAAGATTTTGATTTCCGATACGAAAGATAAACGCCATTTTTTACTTTGCTCAAATACGATAATTGCACCATCAACATCATAGTCATAAACCTTTCGGAGTAATTCACGCAAACCAACTTTATTACGCTCTAACCAAACATCTTCATTCAGTTCAATTTTGTATAAACCTATAATTCTATCATCAGAAGTAGTGAAGTTACCAAGTTCATAAGCTGCTTTTGCTCTATCATTACTTGGCAGCATAATATGATTTGGCTGTACCAGTAATTGACTTGCTCCAAACACATCTTTTAAAACTTTTATCCATTCCAATTGATAAAAAGCTTTGGAGAAAATTTTATATAAATATTTTTTGTCCATAATTTTAATTTTCCGAATTCGAGTTAAATAAAAATGCATTGATACTCAGGACGATAAGATTGTTTTCGAAATTGTAATTAATTAAACTCTTATATCTTTCCGAATCCGAGTTAAATAAAAACGTATTGATAATCAACCTGATAAACATTTTTTTCATTTTTGAATTAAATAAAACATTAAGCCCAGTAAGGTATATATAAACTAAATTTTTTGGATTCACTTTCGGGATCTTTTACTTTAATTTTTCCGGCATCAATAGCTTCTTTAATAAGCTTCGAAATTTGAGGTGCTTGTTTATCGTGCATACCAAATCTTTTACGAAGTGAAGCATTGTTAAAGCCTTCATTGCCATAATACTGAATAATACTATGCTGGTAGCAAGCCTCTATTCTTTCGTTATTGGTCATTTTTGCAAAAGTCCTAAGTGCATACATAGTAACTTTAAAATAGTTCTCTCCTTGTTCGAATTTAAGTGGAGGAAGTCCAAACAATTCAATCGCAGTAACTGCTTTTTCAAAACCGGAGCCTCTTTCCTCACAAATATTATATCTGCGAAAAGCTGCTGCTAAAATTTCATTTCGAGATTCAGGTGTTGTTCTTATCAACCTATCAATTTTCTTAGTTGGTAGGAGTCTCCCCGGATTTGTAAATTCTATTCTATCTTCAAATATCTCTATCATCGGTCCTGTGCCTCGAATAGTAAAGTCTTGATGAATTAGAGCATTTGCAATTAATTCTCGTAAAGCAATTTCCGGATAAACAGAAGTTTCTTCTCTAAGTGCGTGTTTCACAACTTCGCTCCCTGGTAATAAGCCCTTTACAAATTTGATTAAAGCTTCAAATCCCACAGCATAACCTTTTGAACCTGGATATTCTTTACTCTCGAATATTTTAGTTTTTCCTTCATATTTAATGAGACGAACTGATTTGCGGCTTAGGCCATCAAATTTATTAATATTCTTAGCTGCTGAAAGAGCACCAAAATTAGTAATATAGAATCCTTTACCGTCAACATTCTTAATCATTTTCTCATCTTCAAGCCAGAGTACAATTTCATTAATATCAGTAGGGATAGGCTTCTTAAGTAGTTCTAAAATAACATCATAGGCCAATAAGGTAATAACTTCTATTTCATTGATAAGCTTTGAAACATGAAGCTCTTCAAAAGTTGGATTTTTGCTATTTAACATTAATGCACCAATTTCCTGGCGAGAAGCTATTCGGGTAGTTCCTCCACTTCTAATAAATGACTCTTCAATCGTTTTCCCAGAAATATGCACTGGTTTTTCTGCACTTTCTTTAATATAAACAAATAGTAATTGAACATTATTATAAGCTTCTACACTATGGTCAATACTTACAAGAGGTTCAACACCATTACGACAAAGAGATGCTAATTTTTCAACGATTGCTTTAGCATCTCTTTGTGTTACTCCAATAGGAGCAACTTTTTTATCATCAACTCCAAATATTAAAAAACCACCACCCGGCAAGTTAGAAAATGCACAGATATGCTGTTTTAATTTTCTATTATTCGGCGATAACGATTCTTTCCAGTCTATCTCATTTAGCTCATGAGGTACTTTCCCCAAACTTTTATCTAAATAATTAACTGCTTTATCAATCCAATTTTTCATTATTTATTGTTATTCAAGATTAATAAAAGTTTCTGTTATTACTATCTCAGGTGCAATATTTGTTTCAATTTCTATATTGAAAGTTTCTGTTTGCTCTTCGTCTTCAAATGCCTCATATTTTTGAGCTATTGCAATAATTAGGCTGTCCGCTTGTCCGTATGAAACCGTTTTTTTATCAAGTTTTCTTTTTAGCTTTCTAATTTCATTTGGAAGCGGTGTGAATGTTCCTTTATCAATCAGGTCCATCAAAGCGGTACTTGCATTTTTTGTTATCTCTTTACGGGTAATTGATTTAAAATCACGTAAAAACTTTTTAGCCTGTGCCGAAATGGCATCTGCCTTATCAGTAGTGGTAACCATTTCGTCTGATGAACCTAAAAAGTCTTGCTCAAATTCGTTTAAGGCAGCTTGAACGTGTTTATAATGAATCTTTGGAATATCTAATCCTTGTTCGCTTGCTTTTGCTTCAAAAAGATTTGCAGCTTCAAGAAATGTTAAAGATGAAACTTTGTCTTCTTCGTCCACTTTATAAAATTCCATTTTATATGGAGATTTTAAGAAAATCAAAGAAGCATTTTTTGTTTCATCATCTTTGGCGAATTTATTACTCCTAACAGTTCTTGCTTTTAAAGGAAACTCTTGAATTCTCTTAAATTCTTTTGGATTATTGTCTTTAAATTCTCTAATGAAACGTAAATATAGTAAGCGTTTGTCTTCTTCATCTGGTATTCCTTCTTTAAACAGTTCAAACTGTTCAACTAACTCTTCATGAGTAAATACTTGTGCATCTTCTCCCAAAGCAGAATGAAATCCTTGTAGTTTTATTTCTTCATCACCTTGCTGAGATGGATAAAAATTAAAATTATAAACAACTCCAGCAACACTACCAATTCTGTTAATTCTTCCTGTCCTTTGCATCAATCGTGTTGCATTCCAGGGAGTATCATAGTTTATAAGAACGTTGGCACGATGTAGGTTTACGCCCTCTGCCAGTACATCTGTAGTAATTAAAATTTGATACTTATCTTCTCTTTTACCGATATAATTAGCATCAAAATTCTTTTGAATTGTTTCAAATATTTTCTTTCTGTTTTTTGATGAGATTTTTAAGATTCCTTTTCCTTTATAATCTTCTAACTTTTCAGCAAGGTAATTTGCAGTGTCGTTACTTTCGGTAAATATGATTAATTGACCAGTTGGATTAATGTCTTTATTAAACAATTCATTATCAATTTCTGCAAACAATGTGTCTAATTTGGGATCTTCCTTAATTTGCTCCCATTCATTAAATAGCTCTTGCAGTAACTTTTTATCTTTAATTAAATTATCTAAAAATTCAGGCTCAAAGTCGTCTGATGCAAATATGTTGTTCTTTGGATTCTCTGTGTTCAATTCAATAATCATGTTTTCAATGTCCTCCATCGAAAATCCTTTTTCAATAAGTTCATTTATGTTTAAATCTGGGGCAATAAGAACTTTGTTATTATTAAACATTTCAATCATTCGTTCTGTTGAAGTCAAAAGATTTTTAAGGGTATTTCGGAATGCGAAAAAACTACTTTCCAACCTTTTAATCATAAGCGTTTTCATAATACCTGCCAATGATTTTGAAACCAAAACAGCTTGGTCGTAATATGTATCTCTTAAATCTTCATTCAAATATCGTATTGCCTGATATCTGTAATAGTTTATTCTATCGGTTAAATAGAAAACTGTATGATAAAATAGCTTGCTTAATTTTGTATTTAAATTGTAAATAACAGGTTTCAAAGGTGCTATCTCAGGAAAGATTATTCCTTGATCTTTTAAATCATCAATATATTTCGGGTAATTTTTTAAATCTCGTCTTGTTCTACGTACAGTAATTTGTGATATTATTTTTTCTCTAATTGTATTGTATAATTCTCTAATCTGTTTGATATTAGGTTCGTCTTCTCTAATAATATCTCTATATTCTCGAATAATAGGACCAAAAAATGACTGTAAGTTTGTAACTGGTAAAGTACTCTTACGAGCATCTTGAAATAAAAGTAATTGATAATATAAATCCTGCGGTCTATTATTTAGAGGTGTTGCAGAAATTAACATTACTTTTTTGTTTTTAGCTTTCACTAATCCATCTCCATTTCTTGGTGCTTTGCAGATTCTTTGTAAAAACCCAAAACTTTTTGAAGTATGATTTCTGTATTTGTGGGCTTCATCTACAAGGATTAAGTCATAGTCTTCTTTTGCCCAATAATTCAAGTCATCACCTTTTAATATTTTTTCAAGACTTCCATTCGTAATATATTTAGTGTGCCTGTCAATTCCAAACAACCTAAAAGTACTCTTCCAATTCTTTTCAATTGCAGGTGGATATACAACTAATATTTTTGTGTTTAATGAACCATTTGCAATTAAGAATCTTTTAGCAATCATTGAGGCAACAACCGTTTTCCCCAATCCAACCACGTCTGCAAGGAAAAATCCGTTATGTTCCATTAACATCTGAAAGCCCTGATTTACAGCATCAACCTGATAACTCAATTTTTTGTAGCTTTTTGGCAAATCACCAACAGTATCAGGGTCATAATCAATATTTCCTCCAAAATATTCAATTAGTAATTTCATGTATATTTCAAATGGTGTAAATTCCTGTCCAATATGTGTTTTCTTTTTGAAGTCCTGTATGTCTGCTGGTAGTATTGGAGTAGATTCTTCCCAAAGTTTTTCAAATTCTCCATTTGAAAACTTTACGTCATCATAATCTTTCAGTGCAATGTTTAGTTCATAGTTTGGCGATTTCTTTATTCCTAATCCAGCTTCTGTAAGATTTGAAGAACCCATGATAACCCAACCATCTGAATGTTCAGTGTATTTCTCTGGTAGGAACAGATAAAATTTTGCATGAATTGCTTTTGAGTTATGAGCTCTGACTTCTATTTTGCCATCAATCAAGTCTTGTATGAAATCTAAAACTCCATTTTCAACTTGTTCAGAATATTTTGCTTCTCTCAAATCCTGAATAAACCATTTTAGAAATTCCGTTTTAGTTTTTTCTTCATCTCCAAAATATAAAAGTCCTTTTCTTTGAGCTTCGGCAAACATTTGGTCAACATTAATGCCCACCAAAATTTTAACGTCCTCTATCTCTTTCAAATATTCTTGAAGTGCAAAATATCCAGATGACCTAAAATATCCAACAACCGCATGAAATGCATAAATGTCTTTCATGTTTACAAAAATTCCTTTGAATTTCTGAAAAATAGTATTGTCCTTGTTATTTGTAAAAAATTTAGTGCTCATAAAGTCTTTAATGTTTCATTTAGTCAGTCTTTTAAATAATTTAGGTTCTCCGAGTCCGTAATTATTGCTGATTGGATAAATTGTAATTCAATCTCTTTTCTTCATTATATAATTGGAATAAACCTAATTTTTCTATGAAAATAAATATAATACAAAAATATCAATTTTTCGTTAATTACATATACTTCAAATGCTTAACAGATTTTTTGTTTTGGGAAATTTGGAGCAAAGAGTCAATTCCTATTTTCAAATGGTCTTGTATAAATTTTCGTGAAACTTCATTGTCGCTTTCGGTAGTTTTTACTCCGGACGAAATCATTGGTTGGTCGGAAACAAGAAGAAGCGCCCCGCTCGGAATTTCGTTGTAAAAGCCAACACTAAAAATAGTGGCAGTTTCCATATCAACTGCCATTGATCGAGTTTTATGCAAATATTTTTTGAAACGTTCGTCGTATTCCCAAACTCGTTTGTTGGTAGTGAAAACCATTCCTGTCCAATAGTCTCGTTTGTAATTTCTAATGGTTGATGAAACTGCCCTTTGCAAACTAAATGCTGGTAGTGCCGGCACTTCAGGTGGCAAATAATCATTGGAAGTTCCATCGGCACGAATGGCTGCAATTGGCAAAATGAGATCGCCAAGTTTGTTTTTTTTCTTAATGCCTCCGCATTTGCCAAGAAATAGCGTGGCTTTGGGAGGTATGGCACTTAACAAATCCATTATTGTTGCAGCATTTGGGCTTCCCATTCCGAAATTGATAATGGTAATATCTTCAAAAGTTGCATTTGGCATTGCCTTGTCTATACCGTCTATCGGGACATTCTTCCATAAAGCAAACAATTCGACATATCTTTGAAAATTTGTTAGTAAAATATATTTTCCAAATTTTGATATTGGAATTCCGGTATATCGTGGCAACCAGTTTTTTACAATTTCATTTTTTGTTTTCATCTTCAGCTATTTAATTTTTTGCAAAATAATAAAAAGATATGAGGATTTGAGGATTGGGAGATTTGAAAATAGAAATGCATAATTAATTCATAATTACAATTAGTTTATTCAATATTTTTAGGAATTTTATAACGTCTCCAAAATTTGTACTTTGTTAATGCTGTGTATTGAAAAATTTTATTGAAATATTTATATCTAAGCAAAAAATGCAAGAAATAATAGCTCAACCAAATAATAATAATTCCAACAATACAATAAATTATCTCACTAATTAAATAATGGAATCTAAAATTAAGGACATTTTTAATAAATTTAAAAACATATAATGGAGCAACTGAAAATGCTATCCACCAAAGGAAAAATGTAAATATATGAGCAGTTTCAATAGCTCTTTTCGGACAACTATTCATGCATTTCATGCAACTTTCGCAATTGAATGTCCAATACGGACGATTATCAATAAGTTTTATGGCATTTGTCGAACAAAATTCAGCACAGATGCCACATTTGTTGCAGGCATCATTTGTAAAAAATGTTTTAGCAAGAGCGAACCGACCAATAATATAATATCCTAAAGAAATTGGTGAAATCAGAATATCTATAGGCAAATCGAACCATGCACGATAAATCTTTTTGCCTGTAAAAATTTTATCAGCAAATTTGTCAATTATGTTATGGCATCTTGCAAAAATTGAACGAATAACATTTTCTTTTAGACCAGGATGAAAGGAAATCCAGTTTGAAGGCAAATCAAGTGGACGAGATGCAATTAATCTGTAGCCCTTCAATTTAAGTATTATTGCAGGTAAAATTATAGCAAACCCACTAATTCCGGGAGTGAAAATTTTATGCAATTTCATGCCTGCCCGTGTGTTAATCAAAAAAATATCTGTATTGCTTTTTGGGAACTTTACTAAAAACTTCAAGACTATTGGAGGAGCATTGAATCCATGGGTTGGATAACAAAATCCAATAATTGTGTTTTCTGAAAAGCTTAATTTTTTAATTTCAGTGAAGTTTGCAATATTTATGAGCTTGCTTTCAATGCCAATTTTTTTTGCTTTTTCAACTATCCATTGCGATGTTCGTTTCGCATTTCCTGTTCCCGAAAAATAGAAAACAATAATCTTCCGATATTTGACTACATTCATATTCACAAAAGCAAAAATACTAAGATTTAGGACATTTCTTATTCCCATTTTTATTATTTTTGAAACATGAATAAATTGATATTTAATTATACAAAATGGATTGAAGTAATTGAACCTGAGCTATTAAACACAAAACTTAATTCTATTCTTAACGCTTCAGGATATAATATTTTAGCACAGGTCGATCATCATTTCAAACCACAAGGATATACTGGTTTGTGGCTATTAGCTGAAAGTCATCTTGCAATTCATACTTTTCCGGAGAAAAACAAAACCTACATAGAATTGTCGGGCTGTAATAAAAAAATGAATGATATTTTTATTTCTAAACTAAATTTATGGATTGATGAACTTAAAGCAAAATCTTAAATTTTCGTTCTTATTTATTGTAGTTTTATGGGCAATTTGGCTAATTGATTTCATTTTGCCATTTGAATTAACCAGATTTGGCATTTCCCCCCGAACAGCGAAAGGAATAATTGGAATATTTTTTTCGCCATTTCTTCATGCCAATATTTTTCATTTAGTGTCTAACACTTTGCCGGTGTTTTTCCTTTTGCTAACTATGCTTATTTTCTATAAAAACGTAGCTCCAAAAATTGTGATTCTATCAATTTTGGGAGGTGGAATTTTAGTATGGATTTTTGCCCGCTCGTCTTATCATGTAGGAGCCAGTGGACTGATTTACAGTCTTGCAGCTTTTTTAATTGCAAATGGATTTTTCCGCAAGAATTTCAAATCTATAGTAATTGCTGTGGCAATTGTAATTTTTTATGGCGGATTGTTTTGGGGTATTTTTCCCACAAAAGTTCGTATTTCCTGGGAAGGACATCTTTTTGGAGCAATTGCTGGGATTATTTTGGCTTATATATTTAAGAATGAAGAGCTTGATGCAGACAGTAATGAATGAGCCTATTTATCACTATCCTAAACTCTCAAGTTCACTTTTTACAAATTCCATAAGCTCTCTCACATATTCGGCCGAAAAATCGAATCTTATTCCAGCAGTTTCATATATTTCAGGGATAGTTTTTGTATATCCTAATTTTAAGGCTTCTTGATATTTGTCTAATGCAAGCTTCGGATTTTTTTTGAAATTTCGCCAAATGGCAATCGCGCCAAGCTGTGAAATTGCATATTCGATATAGTAAAATGGCACCTCGAAAATGTGCAATTGTTTCTGCCAAAGATTCGACTGGAAGTTTTCATACCCATCGTATGAAATTTCAGTTCCGGCAAATTCTTTGAAAATTCTAGTCCAATTTTCTTCTCTTTCTTCGAAGCTATGATTTGGATTTTGATAAAGCCAAGATTGAAATTTATCGACAGTAGCTACCCATGGCAAGACTGAGATAATTCCTTCCAATTGGGTACGTTTAGCTCTTTTCAAATCTTCGTGAGAGTCGAAAAAATGATGCCAAAATTCCATAGAAATCAGCTCCATCGACATTGAAGCCAATTCGGCAACTTCTGATGGCAAAGATTTATAATCGACAAGTTCCAGATTTTTTGTTAAAAATGAATGAATTGCATGTCCTCCTTCGTGAACCATAGTTTCAAGGTCGCGAATGTTTCCGGTAGCATTCATAAAAATGAAAGGGATATTGCTTTCATATAAAGGATAATTGAAACCGCCTGGAGCTTTTCCTTTTCGTGCCTCCAAATCTAAAAACCGATTTTCTTTCATTATTCGGATGTATTCACCAAATTTTTGGTTTATTTCGGAAAAACAATTAATGGTTTTGTCTATTAGTTCATTGCTATTTTCGAAAGGCTTTAAAGCTGGTTGAAGATTGACATCAACATCCAAGTCATACGGACGAAGTTTATCAAGTTGTAAAGTTTCTTTACGTTTTTTGTGCAAAGAATTTATTATTGGAACCACCTCTTTTGCAATAGATTTATGAAAATTCAGACAATCGTCAATCGAATAATCAAATCTTCCTAATTCAGCAAATTTATAATTTACATAATCAGAGAAATCTGAATTTTTTGCAATTGTTTGCCTTTTATTTATCAAACGAGACAGTAATTTATTAAGGTTTTCAGAGTCTTGCAATCTTCTATTGTTTATCAATTCGTACACCTTACTACGAATTTTTCTATCGACATTTTTCAAAAAGTTAGCAGCTTTGTGCAAAGTCATTTCTTCGTCATCGTATTCAATTGTCATTTTCGAAGCAATTACCCCGTATTCTTGCTCCTCTTCTTGCATTTTTGCTATTACCGGAATATTTTCTTTTCTGAAAATTTCCTGTTTCTTCTGAATTGCTCTTATCAGAATTTTATGTTTTTTTTCTTTTAAAGAATTTTCTGGAGACGATTCTAAAAATTTAATGTCGAGCACATTAGACCATTCCGAAACTTTTGGTTCAATTTCTGAAATAAAAAACTTGAACGAATCGGAAAGCTCTTCTTTTGTGGTATCGCAATTCATTTTTATATATCTCCAGGCAAGGTCTTCTTCGAGAACAGCATCTAATTCGCTACGATTTGCTAACCATTTTTCGATACTATTTTTACTATCAATTTTTCTTTCTTTTAAATCTAAAAAGTATGGTTCTAATTTATCCCATGAATCAATAATTAGATTTTTTGAAATGAAGATTCGATTCTTTTTGTTTGTCATGTTTTTGTTTATTTTATAAACCTACTTGAAGCAAAAGTTTCAGGATTTTTGCAATTATTGATATTTTCGTATCAGAAAATACTTATAAGATATTGAAAAAAAAGATAAAAAACTGCTATTCGAAATTTGCAATCACAGTTTTATTCCCACTAACTTTTTGTCCTATTTCGACTTTTATTTTTGCATCTTCCGGAAGAAAAATATCTACTCTGGAACCAAATTTTATTAGCCCGAACAGATCGCCTTGAATTGCTTTCTGATTTTCTTTAGTAAAGCAAACAATACGGCGTGCAACTGTGCCAGCTATTTGGCGGAACAAAACTTCTTTACCTGAATTATTCTCAACAACAACGGTGTTTCTTTCGTTCAGTATTGAAGATTTAGGATGCCATGCCAGTAAATATTTTCCTTTGTGATATTTGCAATATTTCACAATTCCACTTATCGGAAACCAATTTATATGAACATTCAAGGGAGACATAAAAATAGAAACTTGTACTCTTTTTTCTTTGAAATATTCAGGCTCGTCGGTTTTTTCTATTACAACAATTTTACCATCGGCGGGTGCTGTTACTAGATTGTCGTTGGCTTCGATTTTTCTATCAGGAACTCTGAAAAAATAGATACAGAAAAAATAGAAAATTGCTGAAATAACAGTAATGATAATGGGTACAACAATTATCTCGTTAGGCACAAAATAAAATAACAGCAAATCAATTATAGAAATTATTATGAAAAAAATTAGCAAAATATTGTAGCCTTCTTTATGTATTTTCATTTATCTATTTTTTAGAAACTCGCAGATAAAATAAGTTATTTCAAATATCAATTCTAACAATCTGCAAATAAGCAAAAATTATTGGAACTGAAAGAAAAATACCATCGAATCTGTCCAATATTCCTCCATGACCAGGTAAAATATTGCCAGAATCTTTAATGTTTAGTTCCCTTTTTAGCAGGGATTCTACCAAATCTCCAAATGTGCCAAAAACTATAATTATTGCAGAAATTATTAACCAATCGAATAATCTTAATTCAGTAAAAAAAACCGAAATCACGTTAGCTGCAGAAATGGCAACTATGCTACCTCCAATAAATCCTTCCCACGATTTTTTTGGCGATATTCGCTCAAACAACCTGTGTTTTCCAAAACTTACGCCAAAAACATAAGCTCCAGAATCATATATCCATAAAATAATGAAGAATCCTACAAGAATATTTGGTGTATGCACTATTTCTTGGCCATTGAAATTTGCAACTAAATAATTGAGAATAGCAAATGGTATTCCTATGAAAACAGGTGCAAGAAAAGTGTAGGCAATATTTAGAAAGGGCTGCTTCTGTTTGCGATACAGTTCAAAAATAAATATGCTTGTTATTATTGGAAAAAGGAGAAGAAATATAGTGGAATTTTCAAAAAAGCGAAAAGCAAACAAAAAGTTTATTGTAAAAATCGAGATACTAAGAATTGTTCCAATTGTTGTTTGGGGATAAATCTTTTGTTTTTTTAACAATTGATAAAATTCTACAGTTCCTAAAATAGTGAATAGTAAGAAAAGAAAACCAAAGCTAAACCCGTTGGTATGGCTGCTAAACAAAATACTGCCAATAACGAGAGAAATGAAAATCAATCCCGTAATTGATCGTAGGACAATATCTTTCAAAGCTAAAATTCTTTTATTATAGATTTCGCTTTTTTCTCGTCCTTTTTGTCCACATATACTTCAAGTTCGCCTATAGTTGGTATCAATGAGTCTTTTTTGTTGAGTAATTTCGAATCTATATTATTGTCAATCAGCAAATTTCGAATTATTATTGCTTGATAATTTTTGTTAGTTGAATAAACCAGTTTTAAATCTTTTTCCATTCTATGTTTTTTTAATTTAGCAGAAAAACAATAAATTCTTTTGGACCATGTGCCCCTAATATCAATGTTTTTTCAATGTCTGCGGTTCTACTTGGTCCTGTGATAATTGAAATCATCGAAGGTACGACATTTTTATATTTATTCATAATATTTTCGTAGGCTTCTGAAATTTCAAAAACTAATTGCGATTTTCGTGCAATTACAATATGAATTGGAGGAAAAACATTAAGTTTTCTTCCAGCAGTTTGCTTTGAAGAAACCATCACACTTCCGGTACGGGCAATGAGATATTCGCAGGAAGTAATTGCAGAATCTATGTGCAGAAAAGAGTCCTTGTCTGAAGAGTAATTAATATTCGACTTGTCTATGCAGTACTGTATTTCAGGGTCAATGCAAAATATATTATTGAGAGATTTAGATTTTATAAAATCCTCAATTTCTTTTACTAGATGGTTTTCGTTTTCGCACAAAAAAAATTGTCCATCAACATTCTTTAGCTCATTCTCGAAAATCGTCAATGCTGAAACTTCACTTTCGTGATAAATCGGGCTTTCGAAATCTGTTGTAGGAATTATGCCTTTTTCTCTTTTTTCAAGAGTGTTACTTATTTTAGATAATATTTGTTGTTTTGAGTTCAAATTGAAAGAATTTTAAAATATCAGCAAGGGTTATTTCTTTTTATTTTTTTCCATATCTTCCATCATTTTCTTCATTTTTTTCTCAATTCGCTGTTTTAGTTTATCGAGGGCTGTCAAATTTTCGGGATTAGGAATATCTTCTTTCGCTTCTTCAATTTCCTTTTTTTCTTCAATTTCTTTTTCTTCGGATTTTTTTTCTTCGGATTTTTTGCTTTCTGTTAATTTTTCTTCTTCTAATTTTTTCGAAAGTTTTTCTTTTCGTATTTTATTGAGTTCTTCAATTTCCTCTAATCGTGTTTGCCCGAACTCTCGTTTTCCGAATATTTTTTCAAGATCATCGCTATAAATAACTTCCTGGTCTATCAAAAGTTTTGCAAGTTGTTCAAGGCCATCTCTATTTTTAGATAATAGGTCTAATGCTCGCTGATAGCTTGTTTCAATCAAATCATTTACTTCTGTATCAATAATTTCTGCTGTTTTTTCGCTATACGGCTTGTTAAAGGAATACTCGTTTTGTCCACTTGAATCGTAGAAGCATATATTTCCAACTTTTTTACTCATCCCAAAATATGAAACCATGGCATAGGCTTGTTTCGTAACTTTTTCGAGGTCGTTAAGAGCACCGGTAGAGATTTTTCCAAAAATTATTTGCTCTGCTGCTCGTCCGCCAAGGGTAGAACATATTTCATCCAATATTTGTTCGGTAGTAGTAATTTGTCTCTCTTCTGGTAAATACCATGCAGCACCGAGGGCTTTTCCTCTTGGAACAATTGTGATTTTAACCAGCGGATTTGAGTACTCTAACAGCCAACTAATTGTTGCGTGTCCTGCTTCGTGATATGCTATGGTTTTTTTCTCGCTCTGTGTAATTACTTTATTTTTCTTTTCCAAGCCACCAATAATTCTATCTATTGCATCAAGGAAATCTTGTTTGCCAACTTCTTTTCTATTTTTACGGGCAGCTATCAATGCAGATTCGTTACAAACATTTGCAATATCAGCACCTGAAAATCCAGGGGTTTGTTTTGCAAAAAAGTCTAAATTCAATTCTTTAGAAATCTTAATTGGTTTCAGATGAACTTCAAATATTTCTCTACGCTCTTGCAAATCTGGAAGTTCAACATGAATTTGCCTGTCGAATCTACCTGCTCTGATTAAAGCAGTGTCAAGAATATCAGCACGATTTGTTGCAGCCAAAATAATAACTCCGGTGTTGGAGGCAAAACCATCCATCTCGGTAAGAAGTTGGTTTAGCGTATTTTCTCTTTCGTCGTTCGAGCCAAAATTTACATTTTTACCGCGAGCTCTACCAATAGCATCAATTTCGTCAATAAAAATAATACATGGTGCTTTTTCTTTAGCTTGCCTGAAAAGGTCTCTTACCCGAGAGGCACCAACTCCTACAAACATTTCAACAAAATCTGACCCCGACATTGAAAAAAATGGAACATGTGCTTCTCCGGCTACAGCTTTTGCCAAAAGTGTTTTTCCTGTTCCGGGGGGTCCTACAAGTAATGCTCCTTTCGGAATTTTCCCACCTAAATCAGTATATTTCTTTGGATTTTTTAAGAAATCTACTATTTCCTTTATTTCAATTTTTGCCTCTTCTAATCCGGCTACATCTTTAAAATCAACTTTAACTGTAGAATTCTTATCGAATAGTTGAGCTTTAGATTTTCCTACATTGAAAATACCTCCACCGGGACCAGCTCCACCACTCATTCGGCGAATAGCAAAAAGCCAAATCCCAACAAAAATTAAAACAGGGAAAAGCCAGCCAATTATTTCTCCAAAAAAATCGGTTCGGTTTTCGTATTTTAATGATACTTTATATTGTGCAGGAGTATTTTTTTGTATTTCGTTAAACTGATTTTCGAAAACTTCTACGGAGCCAATTGTAAAGTAAAAATGTGGACCATTTGCCATATTTGTTTGCATTTCATTTCCGGTTAATTCTATATATTTCCCGGAATTGGCTATTTCAGGATGCAAGAAAATTTCTACTTTTTCGCGATTTACAACTATGATTTCTTTTACATCATTATCTTTAAGAAGTTCGTTCTCAAACCTATGTCGAGTAATTTCAACAGCTTTACTTCCTAAATTTACAAACTGAAGAATTAGAAAAGCAAGGGCTATTATTCCATAAATCCAATAGGTATTGAATTTTTTTTGTCCATTATTTTTACCACTATTTTGCAGAAAACCAGTGGGTTTATTTCTATTTTTGCCACTCTGATTTTGTGTGTTTTTATCTCTACTCTCCTCTTTTTTATCGTTCTCGTTTTTTTCGGCTATATTTTTATTCTCGTCTGTCATTTTTATTTCCTGTACAATGATTTTGGGTTTATTATTCAAAATATATCTTACTGGTAGTATGTTAGATTTATTACTTTTTAGCTTTCAATTTTAATAACTTCTGCATCTGCCCATAAATCTTCCAATTTGTAATAGTCGCGATATTCTTTTTGAAATATATGAACTACAACATTAGCATAATCAATCAAAATCCATTGGGCGTTTTCGAGTCCTTCTTTGTGCCAGGCTTTTTCACCTATAGTTTCTTTCACTGTTTTTTCTACTGAATTGGCAATAGCATAAACTTGCGTGTTCGATTCTCCATGACAAATAATAAAACTTTCGCATACTGGATCGGTCAGTTTCGACAAATTTAAATTGACAATATTGATTCCTTTAATTTTTCTAACACCATCTATTATGGCTTCTACAAGCGGTTTCGTATTATTCACAATTTTTATTTTCTATTTAAAGTGCAAAGGTAAAGGTTTTGATTGATTATTTTTGGTTGAATGTTTTTGATTGGATGTTTTTGATTGAATTTATTTCCAGAAATTAAGTTTTGATAGGATTACTTCGCCATCGAAAAACATTTCTGCAATTTTTTTAAAATATAATGTATAATCTGAGACATAGAATTTATGTTGCGGATTTTGTAAGCTATTCAGTAAGTTTTTTGCTATCAATAAATCTTGCAAATATCTTGCAACTACATTTGCCGAATCGATAACTTCTACATTAAAATTAAAGAATTTCCTAATTTGATTTCTGATAATTGGGTAATGTGTACAGCCCAATATTAATGAGTCAATATTATTAAATTTCTCGAATGATAAATACGAACGGATTATTGCATTTGAAATATCATCGAAAATAAATCCTTCTTCTATCATTGGGGCAAACAAAGGGGTTGATAGTGGAACTAATTCTATATCACTGTTTTGCGATTTAATATTTCGTTGATATGTCCCACTGTCGATGGTACTTTTGGTTCCGATAACACCAATTTTTGAAAGTTGCTTGTTTTGCAAAACAAAATCAATTACAGGATCAATTACATTAATTACAATTGCTCTGTCTCCAACCAATTCTTTTACTGTCAAATAGGCATTTGAGGAAGCAGAATTACAAGCAATTACAATAATTTTACAATTTTGTTCGAGTAAAAATTCCGTGATTTTTTTTGAATAATATTTTATTGAATCGGAAGATTTGTCGCCGTAAGGAAGATGGGCTGTATCGCCAAAATAGATCATCTTTTCGCTTGGCAACAAATTTTTGATAGCAGAAGCAACTGTAAGTCCGCCAACTCCAGAATCGAAAATTCCTATTGCTTGCTTTGCTTTTGAGTTCATTTTATTAAATTAAAAAGACCATCCTGAAAACTCAAGATGGTCTTTCTGATTGATCAAATATATTTATTCTGTTGTTGTTGTAATACCTAATTTTGTTTTTACAAGTGGCAGGACATCAATACTTTCTGGCGAAAAGTAAAGTACTACTCCGGCACTTACATCAAAAATGTATGTAAATCCATTTTCTTTACCAACTTCTTGGATTGCATTGTTTGCTTTATCAATTACCGGTTGCCAAAGTTCGGCTTCCTTTTGTTGAATATCTTGTTGAGCTGTTTGTTGAAAATTTTGTAATCTTTCTTGTAAATCTACTATCTCTTTTTCTTTTGTTTGTCTTATCAAATCGGAATATGTATCTCTTTGTTGCATAAATAAAGCATATTTATCTTCAATTTCTTTATTCATTTCTATAAGTTGATTTTCCAATTGTGCTGTATGTTCTTGCAAAGCAGTAGTGGCTGTTTGTTTTTCGGGCATTAGAAGTACTAGTTCCTGCGAATTGATGTGTCCGAATTTTGCATTTTTCTGTGCAAAGCTAGTAGTAATGGAACAAACAAATGCTACTACAAAAAATAATTTTATTAGATTCTTCATAATTGTTATTAATATTAATTTGGTGGCAAAGATATATTATTTATTAGTTTTTATACCCCATTTTTTCTAAAACATCGTCGCTTTTGTCATATTTTGGATTCGTATAAAGCATGCTTAGTCCTTTGCCTGCGGTGTCGAAAATTACGGCATAGTTTCCTTCTTCGGCAATTTCTTTAACTGCATTGAAAATGTCGTCCTGAATTGGTTTGATTAATTCTTGACGTTTTTTGTATAATTCTCCACTTTTCCCAAAATATTTTTTTTGTAATTCTTTTGCTGCTTTTTCTTTTTTTATAATATCATCCTCACGTTTTATTTTCATTTCTTCGGTAAGAAGAACTTTTTCTGCTTGAAAATCTTTATACATTTTGTCAATTTCGGCAAAAACTTCTTCAATTTCTTTTTGCCATTCGATAGATAATTGGTTCAATTGGTCTTGAGCCGACTCATATGTTGGTACATTATTTAATATATATTCTGTATCGACATATGCATATTTTTGAGAAAACCCAATGCTTGTGCTGAAAATTACAGTTAATAATAACAATCCTATTTTTTTCATTGTTCTATATTTTAAATTAATAATTTCGCTTCATCATCAATTATTATTCCAAAAATTGATAAGTCATTAAAATCTTTGGCCTATAATAAAATGTGGCTGCCATTTGTTCACTCCCGATTTTCCTTCAATTTCGTCGAAGCCATATCCGAAGTCAACACCAAGCATTCCGAACATTGGCAGAAAAATACGAACACCGATACCTGCCGCACGTTTCACATCGAAAGGATTAAAATTACGGGATTCGTACCAGCAATTTCCTGCTTCGAGAAATGCCAGACCGTAAAGTGTTGCTTGCGGATTCAACGAGAGCGGATATCTTAATTCCATTGTGAGTTTATTATAGATGTTTCCTCCACTTGAAGGTGTAAGTGCTCCATTGTCGTATCCTCGTAAGGCTATTGTTTCTCTTCCATACAAATTGTATCCGGAAAGTCCGTCTCCTCCTACATTGAATCCTTCGAAAGGCGAGGGCCCAATATCTGAATTGAAGTATCCCAAAAATCCAAATTCTGCTTTCGTATTCAAAACTAAATCGCCAGCAATTCTCGAAAACCAGGAAGCTTTGAAATTCCATTTATGATACTCAATCCATTCATATTTGTCAAGATCTGTCATTTGTGAATAATCTTTATTGTTCAATAATGAATATGGAGGTGTAACCTGTAGTTTTAATGAAAACAGTGATCCTCGACGAGGATAAATTGGTTGATCGATAGAGTTTCTGGCAAAAGTTGAAGAAATGCTTAAATTTTTTGATGTTCCGGTTTGAAAAATGAAATAGCTCCATTTGTTCAAATCATAGTGCTGGAAGCTAAGTTCGTTGTAGAGTGTGAAAAAATCGTCAGGAGCTTTCAATCGTTTTCCTAATCCGAGAGCAAGTCCTGTAATTGTCATTGATGTTCTGTCGGGGTCGTCTTTGTCTCTACCGTTCGATTGTATAGTATAATATGACGAAACTGTAAAACTATTAGGTTTTTTCCCGCCAAGCCATGGTTCAACAAACGAAAGATTATATGCTTGATAATATATTCCATTTGATTGTGCTCTTACGCTAAGTCTTTGTCCGTCGCCAGCAGGCAATGGTCTCCATGCACCTTTTTTGAAAACATTTTTGGCAGAGAAATTATTAAATGATAGCCCTAAGGTTCCTACTATCATTCCGGCTCCCCAACCTCCGGAAAGTTCTATTTGGTCTGAAGGTTTTTCTTCTACAACATATTCGATATCTACTGTACCGTCAACTTGATTTGGAGTTGGATTTACACCTAATTTTTCTGGGTCGAAATAGCCAAGTTGTGCTAATTCTCGCTGTGTTCTGATTATATCTGAACGGCTGAAAAGTTCGCCTGGTTTAGTTCTAATTTCACGCCGAATGACATGGTCGTTTGTTTTTGTATTTCCTGTTACAGTAATCTTGTTTATTCGGGCTTGTTTGCCTTCATATATTCTAATTTCAATATCGATAGAATCGTTTTCAACTTTAACTTCTACCGGATTTGCATTAAAGAAAAGATAACCATCGTCCATGTATATTGAGGTAATTCCTCGCTCGTCCATATATAATTTTTCGTCGAGTACCGATTGGTCAAACAAATCTCCTTTTTTGATATCCAAAATTGCATCTAATTGCTCGTTAGAGTATTTAGAATTTCCTATCCAAGAAACATTTCGGAAATAAAATTTATTCCCTTCTTCGATTTTAATATTGATTTTTATGGTTTTTTCATCATTTACATATATCGAATCGCTGACAATTTTTGCATCTCTGTAACCTTCAGAGTTATATTTATCGATTATTTTAAGTTTGTCTTCTTTATAAGTTTCTGAAATATATTTCGATGATTTAAAAATATTGTACCAGGTTTTCTGCTTTGTTTCTTTTAGTGTTTTTCTTAGTTTTTTATCAGAAAAAACTGTATTGCCTTCAATATTTATGTTTTGAATTTTTATTCTTTCCTTTTTGTCGATATGTATTTTCAGAATGACATGATTGATAAGATTTGTGTCGTTTTTTTGAGTGATTGTTACTTCGGTATTTAGAAATCCTTTGTCAATGAAATAATCTTTAATCTTATTTATTGAATTATTTAAAACGTTGGCAGTTAGTTGGCTTCCCTTGAGTAAATTTAATTTTTCGTTTAGATCTTCGGTTTGCGATTTTTTAATTCCTTCGTAAGACCATTTCGACAATCGAGCTCGCTCTTGCAAATGAATGTTGAGGAATATTTTGTCGCCAACAATTTTGATAGCACTAATTTTCACATCGGAAAAAAGCCCTTGTTTCCAAAGTTTTTCAATGGCTTTTGAAATTTCTTCGCCCGGCACTTTCAATCTTTGACCAACAGCAAGCCCTGAAATTTGCACAAGCACGTCACCATCTAAATATTTTATTCCAGAAACTGTTACACCACCCAACTCATATTCTTTGGGGCTTGCATAGCTTATTCCTTCTACTCCCGAATTGAGCGAAATTTGCGAAAAAGATAGTAGTTGAATTAAGATGAGTATGGTTAATAGAAATATTTTTTTGAGCATTATTTATTTTGTTTTATTAATTCAAATTCTAAAATTATTCTTTTGCTACTTTCATTTTCATTAGCAAAGGTTCCACAACAAATTCTAAAAGCAAAGTAGTATCTGTATGATGTATCACAATATATTCCTCTTTTTTATTATTGGCTTTTAGAACTAATGAATTGTCGTTTTTATTATATTCAAATGTGCCATTTACAGTTTTGTGATCTTTTATTATGGCTTGATATTTATTGTCTTTATCAAATTCATAGGTTTTTAAAGCAAATATCTGATTTAAATAAGCCATTCTGAATTGTTTTTTCTTATCGTTTTTATCTTCTTTTTCGAGGCTTTCTATCCCTGTTATTTGCCATTTTTTTAGCAAAAATGTACTATCATTATTTTGGCAAGAAATGAAAATGAATAAAAGTAATATTAAAACATATTTTGCGATTCTCAACTGAAAACATTTCATAGCGTCATTGGATTTTAGAATATATTATATCTGTTCGCTGGTTTTACCAAATCTGCGTTCTCTTGATTGGTATTCGAAAATGGCTTCATAGAATTCTTCTTTTCCAAATTCGGGCCAATATTTTTTTGTAAAATATAGTTCTGAATATGCTATTTGCCAAAGCAAGAAATTGCTAATTCTATATTCTCCACCGGTGCGAATCAAAAGTTCAGGATCTGGATACTTTTTTGTTGAAAGATTTTCTGTTAGTAAGTTTTCATCAATATTCTCAATTGAAATATTTTCATTAATAGCTTGTTTCGCGATGTTTTTAACGGCTTCGACAATTTCCCATTTCGAGCTATAGCTCAAGGCTAAAATTAGCGACAAGCCGGTACATTTTGATGTGTTGGCAATGGCTTTATTTAATTTGCTACTCACATTTTTTGGAAGACGATTTAAATTGCCGATTGCAAGCAGACGAACATTATTTTCGATTAAATTTTTTACCTCACGGTTTATCATTGTGATTAATAGAGACATAAGTGCATTAACTTCTGCCTCAGACCTGTTCCAATTTTCTGTCGAAAAAGTATATAAAGTAAGATATTCAATTCCGATTTCGCCCGATGCTTCAACAATATTCCGTACAGAGTCGGCTCCTTTTCTATGACCGAAAACTCTTTGTTTGCCTCTTTCTTTGGCCCAGCGACCATTGCCGTCCATTATTATGGCAACATGTTTGGGTAGTTTTGTAGTATCTATTTTTTCTTTATAAAGCATTTGGATTAAAATAAATTATAAATATTCCTTACATTGTTAGGAATATTTTTTCTGCAAATTATGTACATCTTAATGTTATTTTAAATTTTGTTATAAGAAAAATTACATATTTTCAGAATAGCGCATAGCTGAGTTTATTATTTCATTTGAATATTTGTAGATATGTTCTATTTTGTCTATCGGATATTTTTTTTCATTTTTTTCTTCATCAATTATGCTGAGATATTTTTGTTTAGTATCAAATCGAAGCCTACAAATTGGCTGTCTATTATTATTGTCAAGCAATATGCCAAAATATGATTTGGTATCTCTGTATGCGATTCTTTCTTTTTCAAAATGGGGGTTTAAAATATCTAAAACCACTTCATACCCATTCATTTCTTCTTGGGTTGTAATTATTCCTCGTTCCTCGTCTTTGAAAAGAATTATTTCACGAGGATCTAGGCTTGTATTATCTGTTTCTGCAATTGTTTCTATTTGTTTTTTTTCTTCTTTTGTAAGAGCAGATTTTAATCGGTCGTTTATTGTTTCATTAATTTTATGATTAAGTGCTTTTTTAACTATTTTATGAAATTGAAGAATGACTTTTTCTGTAAATCTTCCTGAATATACTTTACTTGCAAAATATTTAACAAGTTCGTCTGATGGATTATCTAATTCTTTGTAAAAAGCAGATTTTATTGCACTGTAGTACTTCATCTCACCTGCTACATCAAACAGTTCTTCTACATCAAACGAATTTTTATGAAATTTACTAAGTTCACCAACGATATTTTCTTTAATGTTTTCTAAATCAAATTCTAAAAATGGTTTTTTATCCATTTTATTTTCTTCATCTATGTCTGTGTAAAATCTATATATTATTCCATTTGTTAATATGCCAAATTTTGCTTTTGTAAAACTAAAATATCTTTCTAACTGAGTATTATGTAAATCCAAATTTTCTTTCCAATGTTTGCATTCAATAATAATTATTGGCTCATCATCCTTTTTTATGCAATAATCCACTTTTTCACCTTTTTTATTGCTTATATCTGCAACAAACTCAGGTATTACTTCAAGTGGATTAAAAATATCATATCCTAGAAGTTGCATAAATGGCATTACAAAAGCATTCTTTGTTGCTTCCTCTGTAAGAATTTTTTCTTTTAAATCCAAAACTCTAGTACTAAGGTTTTCTAAACTTTTATGAATTTCCATAATTAATATGTTTTACTGTTAATAAATATCATTGTACACTTACCTTTTATTCATACATATCTAATTCGCCATAAGCAGGACATTTTATTCTTTTATAAAAGAATTTATATGTTATGAAAATTCCGGCATATGAAAACCAATCGTTATGATTTTTTATTGAAAGTTGCCTATATTCATCTTTCTCATTGTCAAAAATATCATCAATTAGCGGATTTCCATCGTATTCTCCAAGTCCGTCTATTTCGTCAGTGAATGTTTTTCTTAAGCCCCATTCACAGCCCATACTTAGCTTTTCGGTAATATAAAATTTAAAACCTAAACCAAAAGGAATTCCCATTTGCAGTTTAACATCGGGTGTATAAAACCAATTTAAGCCGGCAGTTACATACGGAGCCAACCTGTGTTTGTCGCTCGTGGTTATATATGGCAAAAAGTTGAATTCTAACTGAAACGCAAAATTTAAAAATGGTGTAGAAAAACTTGCAGCACGCAACTCCTGATAATTGTTATTATATAAAAGATCGTCGCCCGAAAGTTGGCCATAAACCAAACTCCCTCTTAACGAATATCGAAAATCGAAGGAATGACGATACATCAAGCCGAAAGCAGGATGAATAGATTGAAAATGATATGTTGGATTTATATCGCCAAGATAATAGCTGGTTCCTGCCATAAGACCAATATCGCCATTTTTTTGCCCTTTCAGAAAAAAAGGTGCAAACACAACAAGAACTATTATCAAGCTTTTCTTCATATAAAATCCTAAACGTTTTTGCAAAAAAACATAATTAGTACAAAAAAATTGTAATTCATTAACAATTTTTAACCACTAATTATTTAGTAAATAACTATTTATATTTAGCTTCAAAAAGCTGCAAAAGTAATATTTATTTATTTGAAAAAAAGTTATTCTGATTTGGATTTTTTCATTAGAAATTCAAAGGAAAATGCAAGCCAACATAAGGCATAATTGTATGGTCGGCTTCAAATGAACCATCTTCTGTAGTTAAGAATGTCCATTTGTAATCGACTCCTGCAAGCAAAAATGGGAGAATTTTGTAAGCAACCCTAACTGTTGCTATTGAGTTTTCGTCGATAACAAGTGCATCGCTTAAATCTGCAATATTGCCTTTCAAGTAGTGTGCGCTAAGCATAAATTTTGGAATTAAATTGGGAGCTTCGGCGCTAAGTTGGAGCAGTGCCGGCGATGTTTCGCTTACATTGTCGGGCAATAATATGCTACCACCAACATGTATTTTGTCGATTAAAGTTGCAAACAAAGATCCATAAATTCCCTGAAGTTTTTCGGAAGAAGCAAGACTATACAATTTTGCATCTTTATTGATTTCATACACTGCATCGAAAAATTGAGGTATGAAACAGTCGGAATACCAAAGACGTTCTATTCTGGCATTTAATACAAAAACATTTCCAATAATATTCATTCGCGAAGCTAAACCTACGCTAATTCCATCGCCTTTATCGTATTTTTGAAATAATGGAGAATAAATTTTTGCCAGCTCATTTTCTAATAATTTGTTTTTCGTTAACAATCCATACTGGCAATATCCTGTCAAATCAATAAACGATGTGTTTAGAAAGAAAAGACCTATATCTGCAGAATAAGCATCAAAACCATCTTCCAAAAATCTATTGGTTGGATAATCATAACCGGAGGCTGTTTGGTCGTGGTCAGTTACATAAGTAGCACCTATTTCAATGGTTTTTACAATAGGTATGGAGGTATGACCAAACGGTTTGAAATATGGGCGAACAGCAAGCAAATTCAGCGAACTTGCATCGAAATCGCTGTATAGGCCTTCAATTCCGAATCTGTCTTTTATTAGAATATCGTAGCTAATTCCTGTTTTACGTTTTTCGTAGCTAATTGAGTTTGAATAGTTATTTACCAATATCCCGAAACCTATATATGAGCCGGTAAGGTCGCCAACTTTCACATGAATAGGATCTTGTTTTTTCCGCCCGTAGCGAACATATCTTATTAAACGTAAAGCTCCGGTACCGCCTTTAAATTCTTCGGTTCTTATTGATCCATCTTCAATATTGAACATAAGTGGGACATCTAATCCGAAGCCAACTTTTCCGATAGCAAGTTCCGGTTGGAACCTGAATCCAAAATAGGTTTGGTCTCCTATTTTCGATAATCCGAAATTTGCGTCAATATAACTTTGGCTATCGAAACCGGCAGAACTACAATTGGCTATTCCGGCAGGAGATTGAGCAAAAGATGAATTAGAAAAAGAGATAAATGCTCCTACAAATATTAAAATGCTTAAAACTTTTATAGACTTCATATTTTTATAATTATATTATGAAATTATTTTCAGAGACAAAAATATCAAAATAATTTATCTTTGAACAGATTTAATTCTATATAATTATGAAGTATCTGCCGCTAATAAGGTATTTTTTATTGACAATCGTTTTCGTTATTTTATCGTATTTGTCAGATTTTTTGACAAACGAAAAAAATAATCCATCGGTCGAACCAGAAAAATTTCGAACAACTTTACTCAAAAAGGAAAAGCAGTTGGAACAAATTGTAGATGAAGTTTCATTGAACTTGAGTGGAAGATCCCTTAAAGAATTTGTGATAAGCAATTCACAGAATTTGATTGAAGATTTGATTGAAGACAATTGTGCAATTCTGATATTTCGAACAGATAGTTTGGTTTTTTGGTCGGACAATTCCATTCCTATTGATGAAAATATTCAGAAATTATTGAATGCCTCGCAAGTTTTGTTTTTGTCAAATGCATGGTATTATTCGCTTTCGGAGCAATTTGACGATTATACGATCGTTGGATTAATTCTTTTGAAACACAAATATTCTTACGAAAATAAATTTCTTGAAAATAAATTTCAGAATGATTTTGAGCTAAGTTCAGCTTATGATATTTCATTGTCGGAATCGGGAAATAATATAAATATATATGACGAATCTGGCAAATATTTGCTTTCTCTTTATCGATCAAGAAATTTTAGCAACGAAAATTCATTAAATCTGACATCAATAATATTCTTTTTTCTTGCAATCATCTTTTTTCTTCTTTTTGTGAAGGAAATGGTTTTCAGAAATTGCAAATCGCAAATTCTTTGTTTTGCTTCGATAATAGTTTTTCTGCTGTTTCTTAGGTTTTTAATGATAAAATATTGTTTTCCTGCAATTTGTTACTCACACCAACTTTTCGACCCACAGCTTTTTGGCAAATCGTTTTGGTTCAAATCGTTGGGTGATTTTTTCATAAACTCAATATTCCTGCTTTATGGTGTTTTTCTATTATTTAATTTTAAAAACAAACTCGAAATCCAAAATAGCGACAATCGGAAGAGTGTAATAATAATTTTTGTTTTGTTAGTTTTTATCGAATTGGTTTTTCTATCAATAAATTATTTGATGGAAAGCATCATTTTAAATTCAACTGTTAATTTATACGTTTTCCAAATATTCGAAATCAATGTATTCACTTTTTTCGCATATCTGATTTTCGCATCACTAATTTTAACTTTATTTCTCGTTGTTGATTTTGCTCTAAAAATTATTTCAAATCTGTCTAAATATAGTGGTTTTCTAATTATTTTCGTGGCAACGAGCATTCCGGTTTTTGTAATTTCATTTTTTGCCGGATATGAAATTCGGCATTTTTCCATCTTGTTTTTTTATGTTTTTGTTGTAACAATTTCTGTTTTTCATTACAAAAAAGTTCAATTTCAGTATTCAACAATTGTATTAATTCTTTTGATAGTATCTTCATTCACAGTTCTTTTAATAATAAATACGAGTTCTGAAAAAGAAAAAGAAATTCAGAAAGTTTTGGCTGTGAACATTTCTAACCAGCACGATGTGGTTGCAGAACTTCTGTTGGTCGATTTCGAAGGAAAAATTAAATCAGATACTCAAATGACAAAATTTTTGGAAAGTCCTTATGAGTTGGAAGAGGAAATTTATAATCATTTGAAACGCAACTATTTTCATGGATTTTGGGGCAAATACAATTTTCAGATTTATCTTTGCGGCGAAACTGACAGCTTGATTGTTGAACCTGAAAACGAAAACAGGCACTGCATAAATTTTTTTAGCGAACTAATTGATAATCACGGAATAATAGTTGAGAACACAAATTTCTATTATCTGAATAATGTGAGCGAGCGAATTAGTTATCTTGGATATTCAAAATTTCCGAATCTATCGGATTCTGCTTATTTTACTGTTTATTTTGAACTAAACTCAAAATTGGTAAGTCAGGAACTGGGCTACCCCGAATTGTTGCTGAACGAAAAATTGAGCAAACTTTCAAGCATAGATGAATATTCTTACGCAAAATACAAAAACAACGAACTGGTAACACAAGCCGGAAATTTCCCATATAGCCTGAATAGCGAAACTTATGTTTTGCCCGATGAGGAGTATTTTTTCACAAAGTTCGACGATTTCGACCATTTGGTTTATAAGATTGATAATGAGAATACTATAATTTTGAGCAAGCCCGCATTCAAAATTTTAGATATCCTAATTTCTCTATCGTATATTTTTGTATTCTATCATCTGCTCGTTACACTTTTGTCTTTCATAAAAGTTTCATCAAACAGATTTTCGAAAGTTGGAATTTCGAGTTATAGTTTCGATTTGAAAAATAAAATTAAGCTTACTATGATTTCGATATTGATTTTTTCCCTGCTATTGATTGGTGGAGGGACTATCTATTACAATATCAAGCAGTTTGAAGAAAAACATCACGAAATTATTAGCGAAAAAATACAATCTGTTTTAATTGAGGTTGAGCACAAATTGGCAAACGAGACAGAATTTTCCGATGAAATTTATGAATATTTGACCTATTATCTAATAAAATTTTCTAATGTATTTTATTCTGATATAAACGTTTACGATTTGGAAGGGAATTTATTTTCATCCTCTCGCTCCGAGATTTTCAATAAATTTTTGGTTGGCAGAAAAATAAATCCTGATGCCTACAGAGAATTAATTATCAACAAAAAAGCGAAATTCATTCATAGCGAAAACATCGGGAAATTGAATTTTTTGTCGGCATATGTTCCTTTCAGAAACAACAACAATAAAATAATTGCCTATCTGAATTTGCCATATTTTACAAAACAGTCGGTGCTGAAAAAGGAAATTTCGGTTTTGGTGGTTGCAGTAGTAAATATGTACGTAATACTTATTTTATTGACTATTGCAATTACGGTTTTCGTGTCGAACAAACTTACTAAACCACTCCAATTGATTCAAGACAAAATTAGAAACACAAGTTTAGACAAACCCAACGAACCTATTGATTATGAAAGTAATGACGAAATTGGGAATTTAATAAAAGATTATAATCGAATGGTTGAGGAGCTTGCAAAAAGTGCCAGCCTGCTGGCAAAATCGGAACGGGAAACAGCTTGGCGCGAAATGGCAAAACAAATTGCTCACGAGATTAAAAATCCACTTACGCCAATGAAACTGAATGTCCAGTTTTTGCAAAAAGCCTGGATTGATAAAGTTCCTAATTTCGACGAACGATTGAACAAAATCTGTAATACAATTATTGAACAAATAGAGAATCTTTCTTCTATAGCAACTTCTTTTTCGAATTTTGCAAAAATGCCTAAGGCGAAAAATGCAGAATTAAACATAATTGAAAATTTGGAAAAAGTAATACAGCTTTATAAAAACCTTGAAAACATTAGCATAAAAACCAGCTTCCCGGAGAACTCCGATTTGCAGGTTTTTGCCGATCCCGAACAATTGTCTCGTGTTTTTATAAACATCATTCAAAATGCTGTTCAGTCGATTCCTGAAGGCAGAACCGGATTTATTTCTGTAGGAGTTTATGTTGAAACCAACAAAGTTGTTGTAAAAATTGCCGACAATGGAGAAGGAATCGAAAGCCACCTTATAGACAAATTGTTTGTTCCGAATTTTACGACAAAAACCAGCGGAATGGGTTTGGGGCTTGCTATTGCAAACAAAATTGTTGAAAATGCCAATGGAGAAATCCGCTTCGAAACCGTGGAAAATATGGGAAGCTCGTTTTATGTGGAATTGCCTTTATTGAATTATGAGTTTTGAGAAACAATAGGCAAAACTATAAATCGTTATTTTGTAAGATGATTGCCAAACCATATATGGATCTGTTTTTGAGGATGTTTATTCTTCTTCTGGTTTTTTCTTTAATAAGTGCTTGTGATAAGGAAGAAAGAGATAAAAGAGCAACAATAATTACGATTAACTCTACGGGTTATACAATAGATACTTTGTGTATTCAATTTTCATTTGGTCAGATTGATAAATTGGTTTATTACAATATTGGAGATAGTGATACAACTTCGAAAGAATCAGTAATAAACACCTCGGCTGAAATTTATTTTCAAATCTCATCTGGTTCAAATCAATATTCTGAAATGGTATATTGCGGCTGTGGCGCTCCTCCTACTAGTTATGAATATTTAGGGGGTTGTTATACAATGTATATTTTAGAATTTGATTCAATTAATAATTATTTTCCAATTGCATATATTAGAGAAGATGCATGCATAATACAATAGCCAATAAACTATGATTCAGGAAAATTGCCATGTTCAGAAATCCTATTTTCCGAAATCAAATTCAAGCTGAGTTTCAAGTAATTTGAAAGATTTGCGGTGATATTTTGTGATGCCGTTTTCTTGAATTGCCAGCCGATGTTGTTTTGTTGGGTATCCTTTGTTTTTGCTCCAAAAGTATTGCGGAAATTCTAAATCAATTTTTTTCATAAAACTATCCCTGTAGGTTTTTGCAAGCACCGATGCGGCAGCTATCGATAAATATTTGCCATCACCTTTTATTATACATTTGTGAGGAATATCCTTGTATTTCAAAAATCTGTTTCCGTCAATTATCAGAAATTCTGGAATTTGAGAAAGTCCGTCAATTGCTCTGTGCATTGCCAGAAATGAAGACTGGAGAATATTTATTTTGTCGATAGTTTCATTTTCTACAATTCCAACTGAAAACGAAATTGCTTCTTTTTCAATCTCAAATCTTAATTTTTCCCTGATTTTTTCCGAAAGTTTTTTAGAGTCGTTTAGCAAAGGATTGATATAATCTTTTGGAAGAATTACCGCTGCTGCGAAAACATGTCCTGCCAGACAGCCACGTCCGGCTTCGTCGCATCCTGCTTCGATTAGGTCTTTTTTGTAGTATGGTTTTAGGGGATTTCCCAAATTTAAAGTAATTTAGCCATTGCCTGATTGTGAATGCAAAACACAATCCAACAAAATGAGTTCTTTTGTTCAATATAAATAAATTGTGATTTGTAAAGCAAACTCAGTCATTTATCGCTACAATTAATGCTAATGAAATTAATTCGCTATTTCTTCATTAGTAGAGCATGAATTGATATATCTTCATCAATTCTTGGCCAATGAATTCCATATCCGGAAGGAGAAACGATGAATTCTGATTTTTCATCGATAGTTGCATTTGAAAGTGGTTCAGATATTTCTTTCAATTTAAATCTATACTCTTTTGAGTCAATCATTAAGATTAGTAAATCATTTGTTACTTCTACATTATTTATAGCATAAGTTTTATACATGTCTATTTATTAAAATATTTATTCCATTCGGCAACAATATAATCAAAGTGCTGAAATATAATCTTCCTTATTTCTTTTCGAAGTTGCGGGCTTAGGTTGTATGAATAAGCTTCCACAATGTCGAATTCTGTTTCTTTTATCCAAAATTTACATTCAGAATCAGCTTTTTGTGCATGAATATGGATGGGTTCATTATTCTCATTGGAATAAAAGAATAATCTCCAACCTAATATTGATAGTATTGTGGGCATGGTTTAACTTTTACAAAAACTACATAAATCGTTAATATTTTGTTTAAATATTTTCATAATTCAAACATAACATTTTTTTTACTTTGTCCCATCTATTTCTTTCTTTTGCAAAAAAAAATGCTGAATGCTTTTAAAACTAAAAAACATAAACATAGCTTTCAAAACAGAAAACGGCACAAAACCCGTTGCCGAATCTTTAAATTTTTCAATGGACCGTGGTGAAGTTGTTGGGATTGTTGGAGAATCAGGCTCTGGAAAATCTATCACTGCTTTATCAATAATTGGATTGTTGCCAAAAAAGGCCGGAGTTTCGTCAGGCGAAATATTATTCTATGAAAATAATAATCCTGTTGATTTACTAAAACTTAGCGAAATAGAAAAACAACATTATCGGGGAAAAAGAATCTCTATGATTTTTCAGGAACCTATGACTTCTCTAAATCCTGTGATGAAATGTGGTGAGCAAATTGTTGAAGCCATTGTTCAGCATCAAAATTTGAGCTCGAAAAAAGCCAAACAAATTGCTTTGAAGCTTTTGGAGGATGTTCAAATTCCACGACCTAAAGAAATTATGAAATCGTATCCGCACCAATTGTCGGGCGGACAACGTCAAAGAATAATGATTGCCATAGCATTGTCTTGCAATCCTGAAATCATTATTGCCGACGAGCCAACAACTGCACTCGATGTGAGCGTTCAAAAAAATATTATTGAGTTGCTAAAATCCCTACAAAAAAAATACAAATTGGGAATTTTATTCATTTCTCACGATTTGAGCGTGGTTTCAAATATTGCTCAAAAACTGCTTGTAATGTATAAAGGCAAAATTGTTGAGCAGGGCGATTGTTCAGAGATTCTAAAAAATCCGCAACACGAATATACCAAAGCCTTGCTCGCTTGCCGTCCTCCCTTAAATGAACGTCCAAAAAGGCTGTTTTCAATTTCCAATTTTATCGATTCAAGTGAAAAAAAGACAATTGATTTTATTACCGAAAATGAAAGAAAAACTGTTCATAAAAACATTTATCAAAATGAGCCAATTCTCGAAATCAAAAATCTTAAAACATATTTCGAAATAAGAGGAAATATTTTTGGCAAAAATAAAAGTCAGGTTCGGGCGGTCGATAATGTAAGTTTCGACTTATTCAAAGGAGAAACACTTGGTTTGGTTGGTGAATCGGGCTGTGGTAAAACAACTCTTGGACGAACTATTTTGAAATTGATAGAGGCAAGTGATGGTGAAATTATTTATAAAGGGCAGAATCTGAGAACTATTTCGACGAAAGAAATGCGAAAGCTGAGGCGAAAAATTCAGATAATATTTCAAGATCCTTATTCATCTTTAAATCCGAGAAAAACTATTGGAGAAATAATTTCTGAACCAATGAAAGTTCATAGGATTGGCAAAAACAAAAAGGAAAGGATTGAGCTAACTTATGAATTATTGGAAAGTGTAAAACTTGATGAGGCACATTTCTATAAATATCCTCACGAGTTTTCCGGTGGTCAGAGGCAACGAATTGGAATTGCCCGAGCTTTGGCTCTAAAGCCCGAATTGATAATTTGCGACGAATCGGTCTCAGCCCTTGATGTGTCAGTTCAGGCGACAGTTTTGAATATGCTGAACGAACTGAAAAAAAAGTTCAATCTCACCTATATTTTTATTTCACATGATTTGTCTGTCGTAAAATACATGTCGGATAGAATTATTGTACTGAACAAAGGAGAGCTTGAAGAAATCGGAGAAGCAGATTCTGTTTATAAAAGCCCAATCAAAGCATATACTAAAAAGTTGATTGAATCTATACCAAAACTGTAAATCACAATTTGCAAACTTAGGAGCAAACTTGACTTTTTACTCAAATTTGAAATTAATCAAAAAATCCCATTTAAGTTATTATTACAAAGATGTTCGCCTTTTCCAAAAAGCAATTACGACAAAATTAAAAAAGATAATTGAGACATTTCTTATATAATTGATTAATTTTGCTTTTTTTGTTAATTGACTAAAGTGAATTTTGTTTTTGTATTGCACTGATATACAGCCGGATATAGGATGGAGAAAAAATGGAGAATAAGAGATTATGCTGAAGCAGGAGAATTGAAATATCTATCTCAGGCATTGAACATACAAGAGGTTTTGGCAAACTTATTATTGCAAAGAGGAATAAAAACTTACGACGAAGCAAAACAATTTTTCAGACCAAATTTATACAATCATCTGCACGATCCATTTTTAATGAAGGATATGGACTTGGCAGTAGAACGATTACAAAAATCAATTGAAAACAATGAGAGAATACTTGTTTATGGTGATTACGATGTAGATGGCACAACTTCTGTTTCCTTAGTCTATCTCTTCATAAAAGATTTTCATAAGAATGTTGATTATTATATTCCTGACAGATATTCAGAAGGATATGGAATTTCAACAGAAGGAATAGATTTTGCAAAAAAGAATGATTATTCGTTGATAATTGCTCTTGACTGTGGAATAAAAGCGGTAGATAAAATTGAATATGCAAAATCGCAGGGAGTAGATTTTATAATTTGCGACCACCATAACCCGGGTGTTGATATTCCAAATGCAGTGGCAGTGCTCGACCCGAAAAGAGTCGATTGCGAATATCCTTTTAAAGAACTTTCGGGATGCGGAGTTGGCTTTAAATTTCTTCAAGCCTATTCTATTGCATATAAAGTTCCGTTTTATAAATTAGAGCCTTTTCTTGATTTAGTTGCAGTGAGTATTGCATCGGATATAGTTCCTATAATTGGTGAAAATAGAATTTTGGCATTTCATGGATTGAAACAACTTAATGAAAATCCCAGTACTGGCTTAAAATCAATAATAAAATTTGCCGGTTTAGAAAACAAAGACATCACAATCAGCGATATAGTTTTCAAAATTGGTCCAAGAATAAATGCTGCCGGAAGAATTTCTACAGGTACAAAATCGGTTGAACTTCTCGTTGCAGGAAACGATACATCGGCAAAACAATATGGCTTTAATATTAATTCTATAAATAACGAACGTAGAGAATTAGACCAGCAAATTACTATAAATGCAATAAATACAATTGAAAACGATCAATTGTTAAAAAGTAAAAAATCAACAGTTTTATATAATTCTACTTGGCATAAAGGAGTAATAGGAATTGTTGCATCGCGACTTTCCGAACACTATTATCGTCCAACAGTTATTTTAACCGAATCGAATGGATTTGCTACTGGCTCGGCTCGCTCAGTCGATGGATTCGATCTTTATCAGGCAATTGAAAATTGCAGCGATTTGTTAGAAAATTTTGGCGGGCATATGTACGCAGCCGGGCTCACTATGAAAATTGAAAATATATCGGAATTTGAACGCCGTTTCAACCAGTATGTTAGCAAAAACATTACATTGGAACAACAAACCCCAATCATACATATTGATGTAGAATTAAGGTTAAACGAAATTACTCCAAAATTTTACAAAATATTAAAACAGTTTGCACCCTTTGGTCCCGGGAATATGTCGCCGGTATTTCTGTCCGAAAATGTTTCGGATTTCGGAACAGGAAAAAAAGTTGGGAAAGATGAAACTCATATGAAACTTGACCTGATGGAAAACGATAATTCGACTTGCGTTATTCCTGCCATTGCTTTCCAACAAGCAGAACATTTCCATATTATAAAACAGAGAATCCCGTTTAGCATAGTTTATTCAATCGACGAAAACGAATTTAGAGGAAAAACAAACATTCAGTTGATGATAAAAGATATTAAATACGATTTTTAATCTTTAAATAAAATCAGCTTAATCTGCGGAAGATAAAAACCCCGTATAAATTCAAACCAAAGGATAAAAAGCATCCTCAATATGCTCAATTTTGTGTTTTCCATCCTTAAAGATAACCGAAATAATATCAAACCTGACTTCCATGTCGATGTCGAATTTTTCAATATATGAATTTGTAGCATCGATAATAAATTTTTGCTTTTTCCTATTCACAGCATCTTGCGGCTGTTCAAAATAATCATTAGAGCGTGATTTAACTTCAACAATAATTAGCAAATTGTCTTTTGTTGCAATTATATCAATTTCTTTATGCTTGAATCTCCAGTTTTTCTCGAGTACCTTATAGTCGTTTTTTATTAGGTAAAAGAATGCAATTTCTTCTCCTTTTGCTCCAAGTTCGTTGTGTTTTAATAGTTCTGATGTCATAACTTGTATTTATTTTACAAATATAGCTTTTTGACTAATTGACTAACCACGACAGATTTCCATCTTCGTAAATTTTAATTTTTTTATTATCTAATAACCAATCAATTACTTTAATGACTTTTTCATGAGAATACGAAACATTATCAATAAGTGTATCCATAGTTGTTTTTTCTTTTTTAAGAATATTTTTTACAACTTCCAGAATTTTGTCAAATTCGTATTTGCTCAACTCAAGTTCGTTGCGGCGATTGCAAACATCGCATTTGCCACAGCGGTCGGGATCTTTTTCTCCAAAATAATTCAGTAGTAACTGACTTCGGCATTTGTTGTTGCTGGAAGAATAGTTTAGAATTGCATTTATTCTTTTCGAATATTTTTCTTTGCGGAAATGATAATTTTCTTGCGAGAGAAATAGTTCATTTTCATTTACCCTTTCCATTAGATAAAAAACCTGCGGTGTCTTTTTTTGAGGAATAAATTCAATTATTTTTTGCTTTTGCAGATTTACTAAAAAATTATAAACCTCTTGCTGTTTAATACTGGCTCTTTTTGCAAGAAATTTTTCGTCAATTCTAACAAATGTACTAAAAACACCTGTGTATGACCTCAAAAGTAGTTTGATAAAACCATCGAAATTTATGTTTTGTACTTGAAATTTATATAAATCGTCTCGTTTGACTAAAAAATGAATTTTAGACGGATTGTTCAACTCTTCCGTAAATTCAAAATATCCTTCTCCCTGAAGAATTTTTAAACTATTGTAAACAGCAATCATATCAAGTTTGTAATTGCTCGAAAACTCAAACAAATTAAAATCGAATGCTAAATCTTTGCCTCCACCAATCGTTATTTGGAAATAATTTCCAAGAGCCTTATAAATACTTTTTATTTTTTCAAACGATGGAAAACTTTTAGCCAATCGGGTTTTTGCCTGAACGCTATCTGAATTGTTAAACAGTAAAACACCATATGCCCGTTGAGTGTCTCGTCCTGCTCTGCCAGCTTCCTGAAAATATTCTTCGAGCGAATTAGGCAAATCCATATGAACCACAACGCGAACATTGGCTTTGTCTATTCCCATTCCAAACGCATTGGTAGCTACCATCACTCTAATTTGGTCGTTTTTCCATTGATGTTGAATGTAGTTTCTTGTATCAATTCCAAGTCCTGCATGATAGTGTTCTGCAGAGATTTTATTCAATTTCAAAAAGTCGGCAATTTCTTTGGTTTTCTTTCTACTTCTAACATAAACAATACCGCTGCCTTTAGAGTTGTTCATGATTTTTAGAAGATATTTCAATTTATCTTCAACTTCTCTTACTAAATATATCAGGTTTTTTCGTTCAAAACTTTTTTGAAGTACATTTTTTTTCTTGAATGAAAGTTTTTCTTGAATATCATCCACAACTTCTGGCGTGGCAGTTGCTGTTAAAGCAAGAATTGGAATATCTGGAATAGTTTTTCGAAGTTCGGCAATTCGCAGATATGAGGGTCGAAAGTCATATCCCCATTGCGATATACAATGAGATTCGTCCACTGCAATCAAATTGACGTTCATTTCTTGCAGTTTTGTCAGAAAAAGTTCAGAAACTAGCCGCTCGGGCGAAACATATAAAAATTTATAATCCCCAAAAATACAATTATCTAAGGCAAAATTTATTTCGCGTTTGGTCATGCCTGAATTTATGTATAAAGCCTTGATTTTTTTTCTTTCTAATTCCTCAACCTGATCTTTCATTAAGGCAATCAAAGGTGTAACAACTACGCAGATACCGTCTTTTACAAGAGCAGGAACTTGAAAAGTTATTGATTTTCCTCCACCGGTTGGCATCAAACCCAGAGTATCATTTCCGGCCATTACAGATTTTATAATTTCTTCCTGAAGCGGGCGAAAAACGGAATACCCCCAGTATTTTGTCAGTATCTGTTGATAATAATCCACAATATTTTCATTTTTTTCTCTAATACAAATTTATAAAAATAATGTTCAAATCTTGAATATTAGTTTAGAGCTGGTGAATGTAGTCTATTTCAAGAAAGAATTGTTGTTAATTGGGTGTTAAATAGCGCAAATCTAATTCTATTCCAAAATTTCAATACGAACTTGAATGAACTATTCTGTAATTTTGACTATTATTGGAAATATTATTGAATTTGAAAAATTTGAATTAATTATTAATTAAAATGCAGATTATGAAACATATATCATTCTTCAACAGACAATTATTAAGTCCCATCGTTTTGATTTTGTTTATCCTACCGACATTTTTAAGCAGTTTTGCTCAGCAAGCTAAAGAAAGTTCTTTGGATTTAAGCCAAGAAAACTCACCGGCTAAAACATGGAAAATTTCAAAATTAGATTCTATAAAATTAGGCAGTATTCCAAAGTTGGAAATATCTGAAGCATACAGAAATCTGAAAACTACTCTTCCATATTCGGTTGATAATTCTCAGGAAATATTTTTCAGACCATTGTTCAATGATGTTGCTTTCGAATGTGGGCAGGGTAGCGGAGTAGGAGTTCTTTTTACTTACGAAATGAATTTTACGAGAAACGTACCAGGGAATATTACTCAAAATCAATATCCTACACATTTTGTTTACAATTTTCATAATAATGGACAAACTTACGAAGGAGCAAGCTATTTTGATAGTTGGGAAATTCTACAACAACTCGGCACACCTACTGTAGATGAATATGGTGGAATGCACATAGGCACCAGCAGTCAAACTAATAAAATTTGGGTATCAGGATATGAAATGTATTACAATGCAATGAGAAACCGAATTCTTGATATGTATGCAATAAATGTTGATTCAGAATCAGGATTAGAAGATTTGAAATCGTGGCTCTATGACCATGCAAATGGATCCTCTGCAGGTGGTGTTGCTAACTTTTATTCAACTTATCAGGGAACTGGTTCTATGAGTACTTTGCCGGCAGGAACAGAAGAAGCTGGCAAGTGGGTAATTACAAATTGGAGCTCATCTAATCATGGAATGGTTATAGTCGGATATAATGATTCTATTCGACACGATTATAATAATGATGGAATTTATACCAACGATATTGACCAGAATGGTGATGGAAATGTTGATATGAAAGACTGGGAAATTGGAGGAGTAATAATTGCAAATACTTATTCTAATCCAGGCGGAAATTCTTGGGCAAATCAAGGCTTTGCATATGTAATGTACAGAACACTAGCTTTGCCATATTTAAGTGGCGGAATTTGGAGCAATGTTGTGCATGTTATTACCTGCAAAGAAACTTGCGAAGCACAATTAACCATGAAAGTTACAATAAAGCACGATTCCAGAAATAAACTTAAAATATCTGCAGGAATTTCCTCAGATACAACTGCAAATGAGCCTGAACATATTCTTGATTTTACCTTCTTTAATTATTTTGGTGGCGATTATCATATGTTGGGAGGAAGCACCGAAGCGGACAAAACTATGGAATTTGGCTTAGATATTACGCCATTGTTAAATGAAATTGGAAGCGGCGAAAAAGCCAAATATTTCCTTCTAATTGATGAAGATGATCCTTCAAATAATGGCACAGGCCAGATTAACAATTTTTCTGTAATTGATTATACTAATGGAGTTGTTGAAACTGAATGCCCAAACACATTTTATCCTTTTAATGAGAATGATCTTACCAGCTTGTCTGTTGTAGCTTCAGTAAATTATAATGAAGTAGAAATTGCTGACAGCACAATTCCTGCAGCAGTTGTAAACGACCCATATTCTCACCAATTGACAGCTACAGGAGGCACTCCTCCATACAGATGGGATTTAGATTACCAATTTACTGAAATTGATTCTACTCAGAGTTTTCCTATGATAAGTTCTCAACAAATAAGCACAAGTAGCACCGATGATGGTTGGGCAATGAAAGTTCTTGATTTTGAATTTCCTTATTATGGAGAAAAATATGATACAATTTTTGTTCACAATGATGGATTTATTATGTTTAGAGATGAATCTATAGAGTGGATTTATGATAAAAGCCTGGAACTTATGTTTACATTTCATAAATGTATTGCTCCGTATTTTTGCGATCTGAAATATTCAGGCTCTAACGGAATATGGTACGAAGGAAATTCAAATAGTGCAACTTTCAGATGGAATGCCTATGTGAGCGGGCAATCTGGTTCAGAGGTGAATTTTGCTGCAAAACTTTTTCCATCCGGAGATATAGAATTTTATTATGGCGATATTTCGTTATCGAGCAATGAAATTTGGTATGCCGGACTTTCAAAAGGCGATAAAAGAATATATCAAACAATTGATGTCTCAAATACATTTAGCCCAAGTCCGAATTATATGGTGAAGCTGATTTCTCCAAAATTTCCGATAGAGTTAAAACTTTCTCACGATGGAATTTATGAAGGAACAGTTTTGCAAGAGTATATGCCTACCGAAATTATGTTTAAAACAACTGATAATAATGGAATAGAGGCTACAAAAAGTATGTTTTTTATGACTTCTGGAATGAACAATGTCATAATTACAAATTATTCAATAGTTTCTGGAGATAATGAAATTATAGAATTTGGTGAAAATGCACAATTATCTATCGATCTTCTAAATATTGAAACAGTTGAATTTACCAATGCAGAAATGATTGTTACAACAAACGACCAGTTTGTTACTATGACTGATAGTTTTGAAACAATTGGAACAATTTCGCCTTTGGCAACATTAAATTTAAATAATGCTTTTGCCTTTGATATAGACGATTTTATACCTGATAATCATGAAATTGAATTTAATACCCAAATAATTACCAGTCAGGATACTTTCGAAAGTACTTTGAATATGTTAGCTTATGCTCCTGAAATAAGCCCTACGGCAATCATAGTAGATGATTATGGAAATGGCATGTTAGATCCGGGTGAAACTTCTGATATAAAAGTAGTAATTAATAATTCTGGGGGAGCCAAATTAATATCTCCATTAGCACTAATCTCAACCTACGATCCATATATAAGTATTAACAACAACACTGATAACTTGATTGAATTAGATGGATGGACAAACGATACTGTAACTTTTAATATTAGTGCTGATGCCTTAACTCCAATTTCGCATATAGTTGATTTTAATCTTTTGGTTACAGGCAATAATCAATATACAACCAACGAAGACTTGTCATTGATGGTTGGATCGGTAGGTGAAACTTATGAAACTGCCGATTTCTCGCAATTCGATTGGGTTTTTGGCGGAAACTCTTTCTGGTTCATAACTACAGATACTGTCTATGAAGGAACTTATGCAGTTCGTTCTGGCTATATTTCACATAATCAAGATTCTTATTTTAGTTTAGAGATTGATGTTTTGACAGGTGGAGAAATTAGCTTTTACAAAAAAGTTTCCAGCGAATGGGATGCCAATACAAATTTCGATTATCTTTCATTTAGCATTGACGGATACGAAAAGGGACGTTGGGATGGCGAACTTGCATGGAGTTACGAAAGCTTTACAATTTCGGCAGGAATGCATACTTTAAAATGGAACTATCATAAAGATGGGTCAGTGAGCGAAGGTTCTGATTGTGCCTGGATCGATAACATTACTTTTCCTACTATAAATTATACTTTTGGAGCCTTGGCATTAAATACAAGTGCTAGCGACACACAAATTTGCTTAGGAGACGAAACTCAACTGCTTTCTTATGTTGATGGCGGAACAGGTAATTACACCTATTTGTGGACACCTGCATATGGCTTAAGCGATCCTACCATTGCTAATCCTACAGCAAGTCCTTCTGTTGAAACAGACTATACTTTGTTGGTTGACGATGGCACGAACATCATTAATTCAACAATTACAATCTCAGTTGTTGAAAAACCTGAAACACCTACAATTTATCAATCAGATGATATGTTATTTTCAAGTGCACTTACGGGAAATCAGTGGTACAACGAATTTGGCGAAATTTTGGGAGCTAATGATATTTATTATTCGACCTTAGAAACCGGAAATTATTATGTAATTGTAACAAGCACCGAAGGTTGTAATTCCGATACTTCTGACATTTATTTTCTAATTCATTCGGGAGTTTATTTAATTAAAAATGAAAATATAGTTTCTGTTTTCCCAAATCCATTTAAAGAAGAAACTAAAATTTGTTTTACTCTGAAAAAATCTGCAAATGTAAATCTCGAAATTTTCGATATAGAAGGACGATTAGTTAAAACAATTCTTAATAATCGAACTTTAGAAAAGCAAGATCATTCATTTTCATGGAATTGCAAAAACAATTCGGGCAACAAAATTGATCCGGCAATCTATTATTACAGACTTAGCATTAACAACAAAATTTATAATGGAAAACTTGTTTTGTTGAACTAAGTGTTTTTGAATCTAATTTCGTAAATGCTACAAACAACCCTATTTGCAAAAATAGGGTTGTTTGTATATATAGAAAGTCTATTACCAATCATTTCAATTATAAAATATTTGTTTAATATGAGCATCGAATACTAATGTAGAACAGGCAAGTTTTCCTATAACATTTTCAAAAAAATATGGATTTTAAAAATCCCATATTGATTATTTATTTATTTTTGCTGAAAATTTTTTTAAAGTTAGCAAAATGGGACTGACAGGGCGAAGCCATGTAATGCACAAAATATAGTTTTCAAATTTACTTCATTTATAAAATTCAGCTTATTTTTCCAAACTAATATAAAAATACTATTCAGTGTGAATTATTGAATTTAATTTAGAAAATAAATAATTCATATTATTTTTGCAGATTACAATACTGTTTATAAAAATATCAATATTGAAAATAATAAATTATATAAAAAATATTTCAATCTTAGATATAGAATCTATTTTAATCAATAATGAAAAAATTGAAATTGACTCTGAATCTATGGATTATGTAGGAAGCAGTTATAATTTTCTTGTTGAGTTTTCCAAAAATAAAATTATTTATGGGATAAACACTGGTTTTGGACCAATGGCTCAATACAAAATCGACACAAAAGATTTAAAAGAGCTTCAATATAACTTAATAAGAAGTCATGCAGCCGGTGCAGGAGAAAAAATTCCTGATTTATATGTTAAAGCAGTTATGTTAGTTCGTTTACGAGCAATTGTTCAGGGTAAATCAGGAATACATCCTTCCTGCGTAAAACTCCTTCAAGAACTTATCAATAAAAACATATATCCGCATATTCCCGAACATGGAGGGGTTGGAGCAAGTGGAGATTTGGTTCAATTGTCTCATCTTGCTTTAGTTTTGATAGGTGAAGGTGAGGTTACTTACAATGGGAAACTGTACCAATCTAAAGAAATATTCGAACAAAAAAAACTAAAACCCATTACTGTTAATTTGCGAGAAGGAATTTCTTTAATAAATGGAACTTCGGTTATGACCGGTATTGGTCTGATTAATATAATTAAAGCCAAACAATTATTAAATTGGTCGTTAGTGGCATCTGCCATGTTGAACGAAATTGTAGAATCATTTGATGATCATTTTAGTTTTGAACTGAACAAAATAAAAAAACATACCGGTCAGCAATACATAGCTAAAGTTCTGAATAATATTTTAAAAGATAGCCGGCTTATTACTCGAAGAGTTGATCATTTTTACAACAACAATATTGAAGACAGATTTTTTAAAAGAAAAGTCCAGGAGTATTATTCTTTGCGTTGTTTGCCACAAATATTAGGTGCTGTTCACGATACAATTATTCATGCTGAAAAAGTAGTTGTTGATGAAACAAATTCGGTAAGCGACAATCCTATTGTAGATTTAGAAACTGAAAATGTATATCATGGTGGCAATTTTCATGGCGATTATGTTTCTTTAGAAATGGATAAATTGAAATTAGCTACTACAAGAATTTCTATGCTTGCCGAAAGACAGTTGGCATTTCTCATGAATCCACGATTAAATGAAAAACTTCCACCCTTTGTAAATCTCGGAAAACTTGGATTAAATTTAGGAATGCAAGGAGTTCAATTTACTGCAACATCTACTGTTGCCGAAAATCAAACTTTATCAAATTCGATGTATGTCCATAGTATAACTACTAATAACGACAATCAAGATATTGTCAGTATGGGGACAAACTCTGCTTTGCTCTCAAAAAAAGTAATCGACAATGCTTTTCAAGTTCAAGCCATTCAAATAATTGCTATACTTCAAGCTATTGATTATCTTAAAATCAAAGATAAAATGTCATCAATCACATCAAATATTTATAATTCTTTAAGAAAGATTGTTCCTGTATTTGTTGAGGATTCACCAAAATACAAAGAAATTGAAAGATTAAGTAATTATTTGTTTGAAACAAAAATTGAATTGCCAAAATAATTAATTATGAAATACGCATTAGTAACAGGAGGTTCACGAGGTATTGGAAAAGCAATTTCAATAAAATTAGCACAAGATGGTTTTTATGTTTTAATAAATTTCAAAGCTAATATTGAAGAAGCCACAGACACTTTGAACACAATAAAATTGAATGGCGGAAATGGAGAATTATTGCAGTTTGATGTTTCAAATCCTCAAGACATTGAAAATGTTTTAGGCAGTTGGCTTGAAAATAATAGCGATAAATTAATAGAAGTTTTAGTAAATAATGCCGGTATTACCAAAGACAATTTGATGGTATTTATGTCTGATGAAGAGTGGAAAAGTGTAATCTCCACAAATCAGGATAGTTTTTTCTTTGTAACTCGTTTGCTCTTGAAAAATATGCTTGTAAACAAATGTGGAAAAATTGTTAATGTTGTATCACTATCAGGACAGAAAGGACTACCGGGGCAAGTAAATTATTCTGCCGCAAAAGGAGCAGTAATTGCTGCAACAAAAACATTGGCAATGGAAGTTGGGAAGAAAAAAGTTACAGTAAATGCAGTTGCACCCGGTTTTATTAAAACAGATATGACAAAAGATTTTGATGAAAAAGAATTAAAAAAACTCATTCCATTGAAAAGATTTGGTGAGGTAGAAGAGGTTGCCGAGGTTGTTAGTTTTTTGGCTTCCGTAAAGGCTTCGTATATCACCGGTGAAATAATTTCTGTTAATGGAGGAATGCATAGTTAAAAAAAATACGATGAATAGAGTTGTTATTACAGGATCAGGAATTTATTCTACAATTGGTAAAAATTTGCAAGAAGTTAAAACCTCACTATATAATGGGAAATCAGGCATTGGAATAGACCCGAGAAGAAAAGAATTTGGTTTTCGTTCTTCGCTTACAGGTATTATTGACGAGCCAAACTTAAAAGGAATTCTCCCAAGAAGAATGCGTATAGGACTTTCTGAGCAAGGAAAATATGCATATGTTGCAACAATGGAAGCTTTAAAAAATGCAAATATTGATATGGATTTTTTAGAGAAAAATGAAGTTGGTATTTTGTATGGAAACGACAGTTCTTCTATCCCGGTAATAGATGCAATAGACATTGTAAGACAAAAAAAGGATACAACATTGATAGGTTCTGGTTCAATTTTTCAATCGATGAATTCTACAATCACAATGAATTTATCGGTAATTCTTAAATTGAGAGGAATAAATTTCACAATTAGTGGTGCTTGTGCCAGCAGTTCTCACGCAATAGGTATTGCTTATTTATTAATAAAACAAGGGCTTCAAGACATAATAATTTGTGGAGGTGGTCAAGAAGTAAATGCCGAATCAATGGGAAGTTTCGATGGTTTAAGTGCTTTTTCAATTAGAGAAGATGCACCCACAAAAGCTTCAAGGCCCTTTGACAGAGATCGTGATGGACTTGTTCCAAGTGGTGGTGCTGCAACGGTAGTTGTAGAAAGTCTCGAATCGGCTTTACGAAGAGGTGCCAATATTATAGGAGAAATTAAAGGGTATGGTTTTTCCTCAAATGGCGATCATATATCTGTACCAAATGTAGAAGGACCTATAAGGTCTTTGCAACGATGTATAAAAGATGCACATCTATCTTTGAAAGAAATTGATTATGTAAATGCTCATGCAACTTCCACACCTGTAGGTGATATGAATGAAGCAAAAGCATTAGATACCGTTTTTGGAAAACACAAACCACCGATAAGTTCTACAAAATCATTGACCGGACATGAAATGTGGATGGGTGGTGCAAGCGAGGTAATATATTCTCTATTAATGATGCAAAACAACTTTATTGTACCTACTATAAACCTTGAGAATATTGATGAGTCTGCAAAAAATCTGAATTTATTAAAAGAAACAAAAACTGCTAAAATTGACACTTTTCTTTCAAACTCATTTGGATTTGGAGGAACTAATTCAACATTAATAATTTCAAAATATTAAATATAAATCAAAATGAATAGAACTGATATAGAAAACATTGTTAATGAGTTTTTAATCGATGAATTCGAAATCGAAGAAGATGAAATAACTGGTGAAGCTCATCTAATGAAAGACTTGGGAATAGAAAGTCTCGATTTTGTTGATATTGTTGTGATTATAGAAAAAGAGTTTAATTTTAAAGTTAAACGTGAAGATCTAACTGATGTAAAAACCCTTAATAATCTTTATGATTATATTGAAAAATATATGAATTAGATAATATTTTGATATGACATCTTGGTCTGGAAAATCGCGAGGCGGAAAATTCGGCTATACATTTTTTATTGCTTTATTAAAATTTACAAACATTAGACTTACATATTTTTTTATAAAATTTGTAGCATTGTATTTTTTAATAGTATCAGACAAAACATCTAGTAAGTATTATTTCCGAAAAATTTTAGCGTTTAATAACTTAAAAACCATAGTTAGTATCTATAAAAACTACTGCCTTCTTGGCGAAGTTCTTATTGATAAAATCTCCGTTTTAGCTGGTTTTAAAGACAAGTTTACATTTGATTTTGATGGAGAAGAGTTTCTGATACAAATAGTTAATGAAAAAAGAGGGTGTTTACTTATTGGTGCTCATATGGGCAATTGGGAAGTTGCCGGACAACTTTTAGAGAGATTAGATACAAAAATAAATATTGTATTGTATGAATCCGAACATCAAAAAATAGAAGAGTTGCTTGAGAAAAATATGGTAAAAAAAAATGCTAATATCATTCCTATTAAAGATGATTTTTCGCACTTATATAAAATCAAGGACGCTTTCCTTAATAACGAAATAGTAGTTATGCACGGAGACAGGTTTTTGCCCGGCACAAGCACAGTTATTATGGATTTTATGAATCGTTCGGCTCAATTTCCGACGGGACCATTATATTTAGCAAGCAAAAATAATGTTCCGGTTTCGTATGTTTACGCATTAAAAAAATCGGCAACTCATTATCATTTTTACGCAACAAAAGGAAAAATTTATCCTTATCCTGCAAAAATTAAAACGAGAAGACAGGAACTAAAAATTATGGTAAAAGATTATGTTTTATCTCTCGAATCAATAATTGAAAAATATCCACTACAGTGGTTCAACTATTATCCTTTTTGGGAAGAAGAAAAAAATAATTAATGGCATTAAATTACGGATCAGATAAAAAATCGGCACTACAAGCAAAATTCGATGCTCAGAAAATTGCTTTTGCCCCTATTATGTTTCAGGCTGCAAAATCGCTTAGAGATTTAGGAATACTAGAAATAATCAAAAAAAATAGAAAAGGAATAACTATTCAAGAAATTGCCGAAAACTTAGACATTTCTGTTTATGGAGTTAAAGTATTGTTAGAGGCAGGTTTAAGTCTTGAAATAGTGATAGTTAAAGATGATAAATTTTTCATTACAAAAACCGGTTGGTATATTTTAAAAGATAATCTTACTCGGGTGAATATGGATTTTTCTAATGATGTAAATTATCAAGGAATGTTTTCTCTTTCAGAGTCAGTAAAAGCTGGAAAACCAACGGGTTTGCAAACTTTTGGAGACTGGGATACTGTTTATGAGGGTTTGTCGCATTTGCCGGAAAATGTACAAAAAAGTTGGTTTAATTTCGACCATTTTTATTCCGATTATGCCTTTCCTGAAATAATGCCCATTGTATTTAGAAATAGCCCAAAAAGTATTTTAGATATTGGAGGAAACACTGGAAAATTTTCGATAAAATGTTCGGAATACAATCCGAATGTAAAAATAACAATTTTAGATTTACCCGGGCAATTGAAAAAGGCAGAAGAAAATATCAAAAAACATGATTTGGAGAATCGAATTGCTTGTTTTCCAATAAATTTGCTCGACCATTCAAAACCATATCCGAAAAATAGTGAGGTATTATGGATGAGTCAATTTTTAGATTGTTTTTCGCAAAATGATATTTATAAACTATTACTAAGAGCAAAAGAAGCCATGAATAATTCTGCCTCATTATTCATTTTAGAAACATACTGGGATAAACAAAAATTTGAAGCATCAACATATAGTTTACATGCTACATCATTATATTTTACGAATATTGCAAATGGTTGCAGCCAAATGTATCACTCCGAAGATATGCTTAAACTTATTGAAAAAGCCGGATTATTTATAGAAGAATCTTTTGAAGATATCGGGGTAAGTCATACATTATTTAAATGTAAAAAAAATTGATAAACCATTCTAAAATAACAGATTATATTCCACAAAGAGAACCTTTTGTTATGGTTTCTGAAATTTGTAGTGCCAATGAAAAAATGGCTATAACAAAATTTTCTTTTACTGATGATAATATTTTTTGTGCTGACGGTAATCTTCAGGAATCAGGAATTATTGAAAATATTGCACAAACTGCAGCTGCAATGGCAGGTTACAATGCAATTTCAAAAAATGAAAAAATTAAAAATGGATTTATCGGTGGTATTAGCAATCTAAAAATATACAATTTACCAAAATCCAATTCAGAAATTGAAACGGAAGTTTCTATTGAAAATCAAGTTATGAATGTTAACTTCATTAACGGATTCGTATGGCAAAATAAAAATATTATTGCCGAATGTCAAATGAAGATATTTTTGGAAGACTAATAAACAAAAATATGTTACAACATTGTGAAATTTGGAACAGACCGTAAATAGTCTGAAAGACTTTTGAGTTTCATTAAAGTTCTAAAAAAAATTACCAAACATTGCATCAAAATATAAAATTCGTACATTTCACACTTGATTTATTTACTAAAATTTGAAAAAAATGAAAGCATTAAAATTTGTAACTATCTTCTGCCTTAGCATTCTTTTTTCAGGAATGCTTAGTGCTCAAAAAATCAAAGTAGTATCAGGCAATCTTGATCAACTGAAAGGTCAAAAAGAATTTTTTATCCTATATGATTACTCATCGATGGGAGTTGGAAAATTTGAAAAAGAAGAAGATTATTTGAAAAAGAAAGTAAGCGATTATAATAAAAAAGAAAGAGGCAAAGGAGATCGTTGGAAAAAAGCATGGATAAATGATAGAGAATATAGATTTCAGCCTAAATTTGAACAATTAATAAATAAATATTTGAAATCATCAAAAGTTTATGTTTCAGAAGAAAACGCAGATGCAAAATATACTATGATTGTAAAAACGACCTTCACAGAGCCTGGATTTAATGTTTACGTAACAAGAAAACCTGCTGTTATTAATGTCATTATTGATATAGTTGAAACAAAAAATCCGGAAAATGTTGTTGTGTCAATTAGCTCTAAAAACAATAAAGGTACAGCCCTCGGAATGAACGATATGGATACGGGAGTGAGAATTACTGAAGCTTATGCAAAATGCGGAAAAGAAATTGGAAAATATTTGTCTAAAAAAGCTTTCAAATGAAAAGACTAATAACACTTTCGTTAATAATTATTAGTATGAGTCTGTCAATAAGTTCTCAGGCTCAAACTAATATTATCACAGAAAATAGAATAAATAAGCATTTATATTTTGGAGTTGGATACAGTTTTGGATTTTTTTTCCCTGTTGATGTAAACGATTATATTTTTGAAAAAACAGATTATTTTTACATGACAGAAGGAACTGCAGATTTGTTTTCAAATTATGCCGGGCGAATTTTACTGACTTATCGAATAAACAGAACATTTGATTTATCTGCAATAGCCGAATATGCTTTTGCACCAAAATATATAATAATGATTGGAGAGGAGGATATATATTTTCATTTTGACAGATTTTCTCCCGGAATTGTTGCGAAATTGCATATTCCAATAGGATCGGGCAAACATTCATTATTCGTGGCTCCGGGAGTTCATTATAGTTTCTTGAAATTTGAAGAATTTGAAGCAAATACTTTGGGAGGGAAATTTCAAACAGGGGTGAATTTAAATTTCAGAAAAAATATTTTACAACCATTTGTGAGTTTCGATTACATAAAAGCAAGAGATAAATCTAATTTTTATTATCAGGAATTTGAATTGAGTTACACTGGTATCCAAATAGGAGTCGATTTTAGTTTTTAAAAGGCATATTTGCCTGCCAAAATATTTGATATAAATAAATGACTGAAAGGGTAAAACTTATAAGTAGAGTTGAAACTAAAACACGTTTTAGCGAGGTTGATTCAATGGGGGTTGTTTGGCATGGAAATTATGTAAAATATCTTGAAGATGGTAGAGAATCTTTTGGAGATGAGTTTCAATTTGGTTATTTCGATGTTTATAAATTTGGACTTACAACTCCAATTGTAAAGCTGAATATGAATTACAAGCATATGATAAAATATGGAGAAAAAGTAATTATTGAAACGGAATATGTTCCTACCGAGGCTGCGAAAATAATTTTCAATTACAGAATTATTAACGCAGCTACAAATATATTGGCACTTGCCGCAAACAGCACTCAGGTCTTTTTAAATACACAAGGAGAACTTCAACTTACAAACCCCGAATTTTATTTAGAATGGAAAAAAAAATGGAACTTGATCAAATAAAGAAAAAATATATGGATGCAAAATAGTGATTTTTTGAAAAAAGTCATACTGACAGACGAATTTGCTAGCACAATTTTCCAAAACAACATCAAGAGATGAAGGTATTTATTGAAGCAAATAATATAATTTCCTCTTTGGGATTTTCTACAAATGAAAATTTCAATAATATTCTTAATGGTGAAATTGGTATAAAAACTTGCACAAATAAACATTTGTCCTCCAAAGCTTTTCCTGCTTCGTTTATTGATAATTATAAAATAAATGAAAATTTTCAAAGCATCGAAAATAAAACCAAATATACACGTTTTGAAAAACTTTCAATTCTTTCGGTAAATGAAGCTCTTAACAATTCTTCTGCAATAGTTTCCGATTCTCGAACCCTTTTTATTTTATCAACAACAAAAGGAAATATTGAATTGTTAGACAATAATTTACCAGAGGATTTTCCTGAAGAGCGACTAAATTTATTCACTACAGCAAAAACAATTTCCGATTTTTTTAAGATAAAAATTCCTCCAATGATTGTTTCAAATGCTTGTATTTCAGGCGTTGCAGCAATTGTTTTAGGTCAAAGATTAATCAATCAAGGACATTATGATAATGTAATAGTTAACGGTACAGATGTGCTTTCAAAATTTGTTGTTTCGGGTTTTCAATCATTTTTGTCATTAAGTACAAATCCTTGCAAACCCTTCGATATCAATAGAGATGGTTTAAGTTTGGGTGAAGGTTCAGCAACAATTATTCTCACAAAAAACAAAACCAATATTGAAATTGCAGATGGGGCCACCAGTAACGATGCTAATCATATTTCAGGTCCTTCGCGAACAGGCGAGGGCTTGCTAATTGCAATAAATAAGGCAACAAAAAACTATAAAAATATTGATTGTATTTCAGCACACGGCACTGCCACTCCTTATAACGATGATATGGAATCAAACGCAATTTCGCGTGCTGGTTTTCAATCGGTTCCAACCAATAGTCTCAAAGGTTATTTTGGACATACATTAGGTGCAGCCGGGCTTATTGAATCTATAATCAGCCTCGAATCAATTAAAAATAATACTCTAATCAAAACCGCAAATTGTACTACTCCAGGCACCGTTGAAAAAATTAATATTATCCTGAAAACAGAAAATCAAAAACTTAATTCCTTATTAAAACTTGCCTCAGGATTTGGTGGTTGCAATGCAGCTGCCTTATTTTTAAAACATGAATAAACGATATATACAAAAACATATAAAGCTTGTAAACAATACGGTTTTTATAAATTTAGAAAAAATATTCTTAGTGAATAAAAATGAATTATTTTCAAATTTTGCAAAATCAGTATATAAAAATTATGAGATTAAATATCGCAAATTCTACAAGATGGATGCATTAAGCAAACTTGGTTTTCTATCTGCCGAAATTCTTTTACAAGATATAAACCTTGATGAATTTAGTCCTGAAGACATAGCAATAATTTGTGCTAATTCGTCATCTTCTTTACACACAGATAAAAATTATCAAAAAACCATTTCGGAAATTCCAAGTCCATCTGTTTTTGTATATACTTTACCCAATATTGTTACCGGCGAAATTTGTATAAAAAATAACATAAAAGGAGAATCGTTATTTTTTATTCAAGAAAAATTTGATATTCAATTCATTTACAAATATGTAGATTCCCTTTTTGAAAATACAAGCACAAAACTTTGCATTACGGGATGGATAGAATTAAATGCAAATGAAGAATATCAAGCAGATTTGTATTTAATTTCTACCAGTAAAACTGATTTAGAATTTAATGAAACCAATTTAAATAAAACACATAACTCATGAATGAATTATTCGAAAACTTAAAAATACAGTTAATCGAACTGCTAAATTTAGAAGATATTGAATCCGATGAAATCGGTACAGTTGAACCTCTTTTTGGCGATGGTTTAGGCTTAGATTCTATCGACGCATTAGAAATTATTGTTCTTTTGGAAAAAGAATACGGTTTAAAAATCGAAAATCCGAAAGATGGGAAAGAAATAATGTATTCAATAGAAACTTTAGGCAAGTTCATTACTAAAAATCAGGAGAGAAAATAACAAATTTGAAGCTTCACTTTATGCAAAAAGATATTTTTGTAACAGGAGTTGGAATAATTTCTGCGATAGGAAACAATACTGAACAATGTTTTGAATCTCTTAGAAACAAAAAGTCTGGCTTGGGTTCAATAGAAATTCTGCAAACCAAACACAAAGATAAAATCAAAGTAGGAGAAGTCAAATTAACTAATTATCAGCTATTAGATATATTAGGTTTGTCGCATTCTCAAATAAAAAAATATTCCAGAACTTCTTTGTTGGGAATAATTGCTTCAAACGAAGCTGTTAATAATTCCGGAATCGACGTAAAAGATGAGGAATTAAAAACCGGATTAATTTCAGCCACTACAGTCGGAGGAATGGATAAAACAGAAATCGAAATTGCTGACCAAAAAGCAACCCCTGATTTTTTATTGACGCATCCCTGTGGCGATTCTACAAATAAAATTTGTGATTATATTGGAATTGATGCTTACAGAACAACCATAAGCACCGCTTGTTCTTCCGGAAATAATGCCATTATTCATGGAATAAAACTTATCAGGCATGGAATTATTGATAGAGCTATAGTTGGAGGGGTGGATGCATTATCAAAATTTACTCTTAATGGATTTAATTCATTAATGATTTTAGATAAAGAATTTTGTAAACCCTTTGATAAAAATAGAATGGGGCTTAATCTTGGCGAGGGTGCAGGTTTTCTTGTAATTGAATCCGAAAAATCTCTTAAAAAGAGGAGGAAACAAGCTATATGCAAGATTTTAGGATATGCAAATGCAAACGATGCATATCATCAAACAGCCTCATCGCCGGAAGGAGAAGGAGCATTTATAGCAATGAGTGCAGCCTTGAAAATGAGTAATTTGCAATATAATGAAATAGATTATATTAATGCTCATGGCACAGCAACTCCAAATAATGATTTGTCGGAAGGGCTTGCAATAAAGCGAGTTTTTGAAGAAAAATTACCAAAATTTAGTTCTACAAAAGCATATACCGGACATGGTTTGGGGGCAGCAGCAGGAATTGAAGCCGTATTTTCTGTTTTGTCGATACAGAAAGGAATGATTTTCCCAAATCTGAATTTTGAATCTGTCATTCCTGAACTTAATATTAGACCACAAACAGAGCTAAAAGAAGCAAATGTTAGGAATGTATTATCAAATTCGTTTGGTTTTGGAGGAAATAATTCATCAATTATCTTTTCAAAATAAGTAACATGAATGTATTTATAAACTCTACAGAAGCTATCACAGCTCAAAATACATTTGATTCAAATGAATTTCTGAGAAATTTAAAGAAACCTGAGAAAAATTATTTTACCTGTTTAAACCCAAACTATAAAAATTACATTAATCCAAAATTGCTGCGGCGAATGAGCAAAATTGTTAGAATGGGAGTCGCTTGTTCCATTCAAGTTTTGCAAAAAGCTAATATTGAACAACCCGATGCTATAATTATTGGAACAGGTTTGGGTTGCATTGACGATACTATAAAATTCTTGAATCAGATTATCGAAAATGATGAATCTTTACTAAATCCAACCCCTTTTATACAATCGACACATAATACTGTTTCGGGGCAAATTGCTTTATTGTTGACTTGTAAAAACTACAATTTTACTTTTTCGCAACAAGCAGCTTCTTTCGAGACAGCTCTTATTGATGCATTTTTGATGCTTCAGGAAAAAAATGAGAGCAATATTCTTTTAGGTGGATTAGACGAAATTACAGAGACAAGTTATTCTTTGATGGAAAAAGTCGGTTGTACGAAAGTTCCAGTTGATGATATTTTTACTACAAAAACCAAGGGATATATTCCGGGAGAAGGAGCTGGTTTTTTCACTTTATCAAATATAGTTTCTGAAAAAAATATTGCATGTTTGAAAGGAGTTTCTGTTTTTAATAATGACAATAATGGGAATTTACTTGAAGACCTCCAAGCTTTATTTTCAAAAAATAATGTTTCAATTGCAGATATTGATGTTTTAATTTCCGGAATGAATGGAGATTTTTATGAAGATAGAAATTATTCTTCTATTCAAAAAGTATTTCAAACTAGTATTCATCTGGCATACAAACATTTGATTGGAGAATTTGATACTGCTTCATGTTTTGCAATGTACATAGGAACGAAAATATTTCAAAGCCAAATAATTCCAGAAGCATTAAAAATTAATGGTACTAAAAGAAATTTTATTAAAAATATTTTAATCCATAATTACAATAATGAACACAAACATTCTTTTATAATTTTATCTAAATGTTGAAATTCAGGATTTTAGTAATTGCCTATTGCATTTTTTTGATTTTATCTTTAGTTTTTGTATTTGAGTTTTTTCAATTACTTATTCTATTATCTGTTTCTACTATTGTATTTATTTGTACAATTATTTGGGGAGTGTATAATATTCAATCTCAGATGTTTCTGAAAACTTACAACTCAAATCATGATATTGAAGATAAAATTGCAATTACTTTTGATGATGGTCCGCACAAAAAAAACACTCCAAAACTTTTAGATTTACTGAAAAAACACAAAGCAAAAGCATCATTTTTTTTAATAGGTTCAAATATTTCAGAAAATAAAAAAATCGCAGAAAAAATATTTGCCGATGGTCATTTAATTGGAAACCATTCATATTTTCACAGTAAATTGTTCCCGCTAAAATTACCAAACAGAATCAGGAAAGAGCTTGAAAAGGCTCAAGAAGAAATAAGAAAAACTACCTTTCAAGAAAACCAATATTTTCGACCACCCTATGGAGTTACTAATCCTTTTGTTGCCAAAGGAATTTTAAGATTCAATTTTAAAGTTATTGGATGGAGTATAAGGTCTTTTGATACAACAAATAAAAGTAAAGAATCTATTTTAAAACGTATTACGAAAAATCTTAAAGGAGGTGATATAATTCTGTTGCACGATAGAACTGTACATGTTTGTTGGCTTACAGAAGGAATACTCAAATATTTAAAAAAAAACAAACTAAAAGCTGTTACAGTTGATGAACTTTTTAGTTAACGTTTATATGAAAATCTAAAACGAAAATCGAAAAAACACATTTCAAATTCTTAAATACATGAAACACAACATTTTAGTTTTATTTCTTCTAATTAGTTTAAATTTATTTTCACAGAAAAAAAACAATTTTATTCCAATAGAAAATATCAAAGAATTGGAGCAAAAACTTAATGCTAAATCTGCTGAAATTAATACGATTAAAAGCGATTTTATTCAAGAAAAACATTTGGCTTTTTTGAATGATACAATTATTACGAAAGGGAAATTTTGGTTCAAAAAAGAAAATCAATTAAGATGGGAATATACAAGTCCGTTTGAATATATTATTGTTATCAACAGTGGTAAATTTATTATTAAAGATGAAGAGAAAATTAGCGAATTCGATATTAATTCAAACCAAGCGTTTCAAGAAGTTAATAGTTTAATAATCAGTTCCGTAAAAGGTTCGCTTTTAGAGGAAGACAAATTTGAAATAGATGCTTTTGAAAACTCTACAACATATTTTGTATCGCTTATTCCTTTAGATGAGGAAATGAAAAATATTTTGAATAAAATTGAATTGTATTTCGATATTTCAAGCTTGAATATTTCAAAAGTAAAAATGATTGAAAATGAAGATGATTACACCATAATTTCTTTTACAAACAGAAAATTAAATGAGAGTGTTCCGGCAAATATTTTTATTCTCAATTAGCCTATTTTTTCTAAGTGGATGTGTTTCTACAAAGAATTTCTACAAAGAAAAAGACACATCATTTTTTCCAATTTCGACTGTATTAGAAAATGGATATAATACAGCACTGTATAAAGCTAAAATTGATGTTGAAAATAATCATATATCCGGGCTAATTTATTTCAAAATTGTATCAGAATCATCATATAGAATTATTTTTATGTCTGAATTTGGCTTGAATCTTCTTGATTATGAGTATAAAAACAATTCATTTGAACTAATCAGTTGTAAGGATTTTTTGAATAAAAAAATTATTCTAAATGCTATTAAAAATGATATTAAACTGTTAATTGATTTACCTAAAAATAATGATAAAAAATCTATTTATAAAAACCCAAAGAGCCAAATATCTTTAGTCAAAATAAAAGAAAAACTTAATAGATATTATTATTTCTTTAATCAAGAAAAAGAAGCAATTAGAATTATACAAACCAAAGGCTTGAAACATATTGAAATAACATTTGATGAGTATGATAATGAAATCCCAAAGAAAATAGAAATCTATCATAAAAGAATAAAACTTGGCATAAATCTTAACTTAATAAAATTGAAATAGTGTTATTGAAGGAATTTTACAAGTATTCTATTGATATACAAGAAGAAGGAAAAATAAATGCACAAATAGAGATAAATCAAAAACACTCTATTTTTGCTGGACATTTTCCTGAATTTCCAGTAGTACCCGGTGTTTGTCAAGTGTTAATGATTAAAGAAATTTTGAATGAATTTTTAGATGTGAATTTGCAATTAAAAACGGCAAAAAGCATAAAATTTCTATCCGTTCTTAATCCTTTTGAAACAAATAAAATACGAGCATCAATATCATACAATCATATTGAAAATGAAACTTTTAAAGTAAACGCTATTTTATTTTTTGAAAGGCAAAATTTCTTAAAACTAAAGGCTGAATTTAGTGAACAATAAAATGCTTCAATTTAAACAAAGCTTCAAGGAGAATAAATGTTGTGTTATAATTCCAACATACAACAATGCTACAACAATAGTTCAAGTTGTCACTGATGTTTTAGACTATTGCGAAGATGTATATGTAATTAATGACGGAAGCACAGATGAAACTCTTTCTGTGTTAGAAAAATACAAAGAATCTATTAAATGTATTAGCTACAAAAATAATCAAGGCAAAGGAAACGCACTACTTCTCGGATTTAGAAATGCATTTGAAGATGGTTTTAAACATGCAATTACTATTGATTCTGATGGACAACATTTTGCAAGCGATTTGCCCGTTTTTCTCGAAAAACTAAAAGAAGAAAAAGAAGCCATTTTAATTGGAGCAAGGAAGTTGAATCAAAAAAATCTGTCAAAAGGAAGCAATTTTGCAAACAAATTTTCAAACTTTTGGTTCAAGATAGAAACCGGTATTTCTTTGCCCGATACACAATCAGGTTATAGATTGTATCCATTATCTCCAATCTATAAAAGGAAGTTTTTTAGCAAAAAATACGAATTCGAAATTGAAATTATTGTACGACTTTCGTGGAAAGGATATAAAGTTCGTTCAGTGCCAATAGACGTTTTTTATCCTACTAGAGACAAACGGGTTTCTCATTTCAGACCATTTAAAGATTTTTTTAGAATAAGTGTACTTAATACAGTTCTTGTTTTTTTGGGATTACTTTACTTTTTGCCAAAAAACATGGTACGTAAATACAAAAACAAAAAACTGAAACAAATAATCAAAGAGGATATTTTGGGTGGAAACTCTCCTATTCACAAAATAGCAATTTCAATAGGATTCGGCGTTTTTATGGGAATTGTACCAATCTGGGGTTATCAATTGGCAGTTGGATTTTCATTAGCACATGTTTTCAAATTGAATAAAAGCATATTTTTTGTTTTTGCAAATATCAGCCTTCCTCCAATGATTCCTTTTATTTTGTATTTAAGTTTTGTATTGGGAGGATATATTTTGGGAGATATTTCGTGGACAATAGAAATTGAAGATGTATCTTTTGAAACAGTAAAAGAAAATTTGAAGCAATATTTGGTAGGAAGTATGGCTCTTGCAATATTGGCAGGTTCCATATTTGGAATAGCCTCATATATATTATTGGAAATTGCAGGTCGAAAGAAGTAACAATAAATGCAAAATATTTTTATCAACACATATAATTTATTCAATAGAAAGAAATTTCTGCTAATAGCAACTATCGTTGCTATTTTTGCTTTTATAGCTTTCTTTTTATCTTCCATTAAATTAGAAGAAGACATCAAAGCTATTATTCCTCAAGATGATAGAATTGATAAAATTAGTTTAGTTTTGAATAATTCTAAATTTTCGGACCAGATAATTTTAAATTTCTCATGCAATGACATTTCTCAAACAAATGCTGAATTTTTAGTAAAAAAAGCAGAAAAACTTGTTGAGTTTTTAGCAAAAAACAAAAAACTTATCAATAAAATTAGTTTTAAAGTAGAAGATAATTCTTTTCAAGAGGTTTACGATTTCTTTTATGAGCATCTTCCATTTTATTTGTCTAATGAAGACTATAGATATATAAAAAGTTTATTCACAGAAGATGAAATAGAACGAGCATTAAGAAAAGATTTTAAATCGTTAATTTCTCCAGCAGGAATGGCTACTAAAAATTATATTCTGAAAGACCCATTCAGCATTACACCTTTAGCTTTAAAGAAATTACAAGATTTTCAATTAGATGACAATTTTAATATATACAAATCCTGTATATTTACTAAAGACAAAAAGAATTTGTTGGTTTTTATTGAACCTGCTTACCCTTCAAATAATATTGAACAAAATAGCATATTAATTGATTCGATAGAATGTGCAATAACAAAATTGCTTAGTTCGGATTCCGAAATAAATATTGAATATTATGGAGGAACTGCTGTTGCTGTGGCAAATGCAAAAAGAATTAAAGCCGATATAATGCTAACTGTTTCGTTTGCATTTTTATTCATCTTTATTATTTTTTTCTTTTTTTTCAGGAAAATAAAAATCTTAATACTACTTTTTTTTCCTGTAATTATAGGGACAGGTATTTCAATAAGTTTAATTTCTATCTTTTATGGAAGTGTTTCAGCCATAGCTTTAGGTGTAGGGGCTATTTTGGTGGGCATTTCTATAGATTATTCGCTACATTTTTTTACACATTTTAGAAATAGTGGCTCTATTAAACAAACTTTAGAAGAGATTTCTTTTCCTGTAATGATAAGTAGTTTTACTACTGCCACAGCCTTTTTGTGCCTTTTTGTTATAAAATCTGAAGCTCTTAATCAATTAGGTTTGTTCGGAGCTTTAAGTATCATTTTTGCAGCATTAGCGGTTTTAATAATTATTCCTGCTTTTTTGTCAGATAAGAGCTTCGGATTATCAAAATCAAAATTTGGGTTTTTAGATAAAATAGCTGTTTACGAAATTCATAAAAATAAGATTGTTGTTGTAATAATTGTGTTATTTTCTTTAGTTTTTAGTTTCACATTTAGCGATATTCACTTTAATAGCGATATAGCTACACTCAACTATCTCCCCGATTATTTGCGGAATGCCGAAAAAAACTTAGAGAAAATTAGTTCTGAAACTTTTAGTGCCGTATATTTTGTAACTATGGGTGAAAGTTTGAACGAAGCACTACATAAAACCGAAAATAAAAAGGAATTATTAAAGTTTGCCGAAAATAAAAAGCTGTTTTCTTCAATGTCTTCAGGTGTAGATTTGCTTCTTACAGAAAAAAGACAAATTGAGAAAATCAAACAATGGGATTTATTTTGGAGTTCTGTTGATAGGTCGAGATTAGAATCTATTATAATTGAAAAAGGAAAAAAAATTAAATTTAACAAAAGTGCTTTCAGTCAATTCTTTACTTTAATCAATAAAAAATTTGTTCCTATTCCATTAGATGAGTTTTCTACTTTACAAAATACTTTTCTAAGAAATTATATCAATTCAGCGGATAGTATGTTTTCGGTAATTTCTATTTTGAAGGTTGAACAAAAAAACAAACAAGAATTGTTTAATTTGTTCGAGATGGAAAATGATATTATTATTTTCGATAAACAATATTTTTCTAACTATTTTTTCGATATTCTAAGAAATGATTTTAATAAGCTTGTTATACTCTCAATAATAATTGTTTTTAGCATTTTATTATTGTCGTTCGGAAGAATTGAGCTTGCTTTAATCACATTTACTCCAATCATGCTTAGTTGGCTCTGGACTTTAGGATTAATGGGATTGTTCAATATTGAGTTCAATATTTTTAATATTATTATCTCCACATTTATTTTTGGATTAGGGATTGACTACAGTATATTTATAATGAGAGGATTGCTGAGTAATTATAAATATGGAAATCGTCCTATTACTCCTTATAAGCTTTCTGTTTTATTGTCAGTAATAACAACAATATTGGGAATTGGAGTTTTAATTTTCGCACATCATCCCGCATTAAAATCAATTGCATTTGTTTCTATTTTTGGAATTGCATCAGTTGTAATAATTTCTTATACAATTCTCCCATTATTATTTGGTGTGCTTACTAGTCAAAATGGATGCCTCAGAAATGAACCTATTACAATGACAAATAGTTTAATTTCAATATTTACTTTCACAATTTTTCTAATCAATTCGGTTTTTCTTACCATTTGCATTCCATTTTTATATATACTTCCCTTGCCGCGAAAATATGGAAAATATATTTTTCATTGGCTAATTTATTCAACAAGTCGCTTTGTGGTTTGGATTAATTTTATAATTAAAAAAGAGATAATAGATAAAGAAAAAATTGATTTTTCAAATCCTTCTGTATTTGTATCTAATCACCAATCTCATTTAGACCTTGTGCTTATTCTAATGTTAAATCCAAAAATAATAGTAATAACAAATAGGCGGGTTTGGAATAATCCTTTTTATGGTTTTATAGTAAGATTTGCCGATTATTTTCCAATTTATAAAGGCATTGATAAAGGCTTTGAAAAAATACGCAAAAAAGTAAAAGAAGGATATTCTATTTTAGTATTTCCGGAAGGAACCAGAACTATTGATGGTACAATAAAACGGTACCATCAAGGAGCTTTTAAGTTAGCCGATGACTTGAATTTAGAAATACAGCCAATTTTAATTCACGGAGCTTATCAATGTTTGCCAAAAACAGATTTTTTCCTACGCTCGGGTTTTATATCAATAAAATATTTCGATAGGATAAAAGTAAAATCTGTCAACACAGAAAAGAATGAGACATACAGACAGCAAGCAAAAGACCTGACAAAATTCAAAAGAAAAGAATACGATGCTCTATGTATTGAAAAAGAAACTACGGACTTTTATCGGCAAAAAATTATTAACCGATATATTTACAAAGGTCCAGTTTTGGAATGGTATGTTAGAGTAAAATTAAAACTTGAAAAGAATTACTATTTTCTTAATGAAATAATCCCCAAGAATGCAAATATTGTAGATATCGGCTGCGGATATGGATATTTAGCTTATATGTTAAAATCAGTTTCAAAAGAAAGAAATATTTTAGGAATTGATTATGATGAAGAAAAAATTGCCGTAGCAAATAGAATTGAAACAAATAATGCGGGTTTAAATTTTATTTTAAAAGATATTTCAGAGGGGAGCATTCCATCGGCAGATGTTTATATTTTAAAAGATGTATTACATTATATGCCTGAAAATCTACAAATAGCAATACTAAATAAATGTATGAACCAAGTTTCAGACAATGGAATTATTATTGTAAGGGATGCCGATGCCGATTTAGAAAAGAGAACAAAAGTTACAAAAAAAACGGAAATACAATCGACTAAAATTTTCAAGTTTAATAAAACAAAATACAATTTGACCTATATTTCAGGAAAGAAGATAAGCAATATTGCAAAAAACAATGGGTTCAATTGTACTAGATTTGATAATTCTAAGAAAACTTCCAACATTACATTTATCATTAAAAAATGAAAAATAAGTACGATGTAATAATTATTGGAGGAGGATTGGGTGGTTTGCTTTGTGGAAATATCCTTAGCAGAGAAGGACTGAGCGTTTGCATATTAGAACAAAACAAAAAGTTAGGTGGTAGTATTCAATCTTTTGCAAAAAACAAAACCATATTTAATACAGGATTAAACTATACTGAAAGTTTGGGAGAAGGAGAAGTTCTTAATAGATATTTCAAGTACTTCAAAATAATGGATAAACTAAAGATTAAACGCTTAGATATTGATTGTTTTAATAAAATCAGTTTTGTTGATAATGTAGAGTATCCATTTGCACAAGGGCACAACAATTTTATTGAAAAATTAGCAGCATATTTTCCAAGAAGCCAAAAAAACTTGAAAGCTTATATAAAAACTTTAAAAGATATTTGTCATTCATTTCCATTATATACAATTGATTCGTCTTCCGGAACAACCACAAGTGAAATTGTTTTAAAACAAAGTGCCTTTAAATATTTACAGTCTGTTCATCCAGATAATCGTTTGCAGCAAATTTTAGCAGGAATGAATTCATTATACGGTGGTGTTGCAGAAAAAACACCTTTGTATGTTCATGCTTTAATAAATTATTCATTTATCAATAGTGCCTGGCGTTTGGTAGATGGAAGCTCTCAGTTGGCAACAAAAATTGCTGAAGTGATAAAAATCAATGGGGGAGAAATTCTGACTTCTTCTAAGGTTTTGTCAATTAGCGGAAAAGACAAACATGTGCAGTATATTGAGCTTGAAAATGGAGAAAGAATATTTGCCGATAAAATAATTTCGAATTTGCATCCTGCCGTTACACTAAAAATGATTCCTTCGGAATTATCCAAAAAGGTGTACAAAAGAAGAATTACCTCTCTCGAAAATACTATTGGTATGTTTACTTTATATGTAGTTTTGAAAAAAAATAGTTTCTCGTATCTCAATTTCAATCATCATTATTTTTCTACTGTAAACGCATGGACTTCTAATTATTCTGAAAAATCGTGGCCCGAACATTATTTTTTATATACACCAGCAATTTCAAAATCTGACCAATATGCAGATGGACTGATTGCCATGACTTACATGAATTTTGAAGAAGTAAAAAAATGGGGAAATACTTTCGTTGAAAATAGAGGTTCGGAATATCTTGAATTTAAACTGAAAAAAGCAGAAAAACTAATAGATTGTATTGAGAAGAAATTTCCGAACTTTCGCCAATCAATTGACTGTTACTATACATCAACTCCTCTCACTTATAGAGATTATACTGCTACGCCAGAAGGTACCTCCTATGGAATATTAAAAGATTACAATGATCCGCTTTCTACTATAATCACACCCAAATCGAGAATAAAAAATCTTTACTTTACCGGTCAGAATTTAAATATGCATGGAATTTTAGGAGTAACTATAGGAGCAGTTCTAACATGTTCTGAGATAATAGGTATTAACTATTTATTAAAAAAAATTAATAAGTAAATGAAAAATAAATACGATGTAGTAATTATTGGAAGTGGATTAGGCGGTTTGTTTAGTGGTGCTTTATTAGCCAAAGAAGGAAAAAAAGTTTGTATTCTTGAAAAGCATCACCAAATAGGTGGAAACTTGCAGGTGTTTAAGCGTAAAGACTGTCATTTTAGTGCCGGAATGCATTATGCCGGCTCGCTGGAAAAGAATCAAATTTTAGGTAAGATATTTAGTTATTTAGACATTTACAAAGATTTAAAAATTACCAGATTAGATGATAATTGTTTCGAAAAAATCATTATTGGAAACAATGAATATTGCTATGCAACGGGAATGGAAAATTTCAAAAATAATCTTCTAAATTATTTTCCTAATGAGAAAAAAGCGATTGAAGCTTATACTTTAAAATTAGAGCAAATATGGGAATCTTCCGATATATTAAATTTAAGGGAGCTAAATTTCAATGAAATTCCTCATTTTGAAGAATATAGTGAATGTGCTTTTAAGTTCATAGATTCAATTACTGATAATAAAGAGCTAAAAGCTTTATTGGCTGCTACAAATGGTCTTTATGCCGGCATCAAAGAAAAAACTCCTCTTTTTATCCATGCAAATATCAATAGTTTTTTTATTAATAGTGCCTGGCGAATTGCTGAAAGCGGCGAAAATATTGCAAATTTATTACAAAAAAAAATTGAAGATAATGGAGGAAATGTTTTCCCCAAAAAAGAAGTAAAACAGTTTGAGTTTGAGGGTTCAATTATATCTTCTGCCATTGTAAACGATGGAGAAAAATTCACTGCAAATATTTATATTTCTAATATTCACCCAAACTCTACTATAAAACTATTGGAGCCAGGAAAATTTAGGAAAGCCTACATCCACAGAATTGAAAATTTAGAAAATTCTATATCTTCTTTTACCCTTTTCATAGTATTAAAAAAAGGGAAATTAAAACATGTAAATTCAAATATTTATTTCTCAAGTACGAATAATGTCTGGGACAATTGTGAATATACACAAGATACTTGGCCAAAAGGATATATGATGTACACTACTGAAGATCATAATATGAAGGGATTTGCAGAAAGTATAGTCATAATTTCAGCAATGAAATATGAAGATGTGAAACAATGGGAAAATACAAGGATAAAACAAAGAGGTGAAGATTATCTCAAATTTAAGGAAAACAAAGCACAAAAATTGTTAGATTTAGTTTATATAAAATTTCCTGAAGTGAAAAGATCTATTGATACATTATACAGTGCAACGCCATTAACTTACAGAGATTATACCAATACTTTTGAAGGTTCAATGTACGGAATAGTAAAAGATTGTAATGATCCGTTGCGTTCATTTATCTCGACTAGAACTAAAGTTCCAAACCTTCTCTTAACCGGACAAAATCTGAATTTGCACGGTATGTTAGGTGTGATAATGACCGCTTTTCAAACCTGTTTTGCAATTATTGATATTAACAAAGTTATCAGAGAAATTTCTAATGAATATTGATAATTTTCAATTATAAATTAAAAATCAATCGAAAAATCTTTTATGCAAAAGCCTTTTTACAAAAAGAAATTATTTAAATTTTTATTCGCTTTTCTTGCTCTAATCATTGGTATGATTGTCTTTTTCAAATTAATAGTTATTCTTTCTCCACCTGAAGTTTCGGATATATCTGCTACAAAATTAGAGAGGACTCAAATCGGCGAAAACTTTTATTTTGTTGAAGATTCTTGGCTCAAAAAAAACAAATATGGTTTGTGGGAATTATTTGTTTGTGGAGGAGATTTTGAATTAGGTGCAAAAAACGGGATTCTCACAAAAGAACTCATAGAATATCAAGAGGAGGCCTTCGTTGAAAGACTCAAAGAAATGATTCCTTCAGATTTTTATTTGAATTTTCTGAAATACTTTATTTCTTGGTTTAATAAAAGTATAGATGAGTATATTCCTATTGAATATCAAAAGGAAATTTATGGAATATCATTTAATGCTTCGGCAAAATACGATTTTATTGCACCAAATTATCACAGATTATTAAATTATCATGCTGCCCACGATATTGGTCATACTCTTCAAAATTTAAATTTAGTTGCATGCACTGCATTTGGAGTAAAAGATTCAATATCAGAAGATAATACTCTTTTAGTTGGAAGAAATATGGATTTCTATTCTGGCGATAAATTTGCAGAAAACAAGATAATTGCATTTTACAAACCCGAAAATGGATACAATTTTGCATTTATCACATGGGGTGCATTAATTGGTGTTTTATCGGGAATGAACGACCAAGGTTTAACCGTAACTCTAAATGCAGCTAAATCTAATATCCCTTCATCAGCAAAAACACCGGTTTCTGTTTTAGCAAGAAAAATTTTGCAATACGCTTCAACTATTGATGAAGCCTACGAAATTGCTAAAAACTATGAAACTTTTGTAGCGGAATCTTTTTTAATTGCCTCGGCAAAAGACCGAGAGTTTGCCATTATTGAAAAATCTACTGAAAATATAGATTTATACAAATCAAATGATGATAAGATTATTCTTACTAATCATTTTCAGGGAGAAACATTTAAAAACACAGAACTAACAATTCAAAACAGAAAAGAAAGTGCTTCTGTTTACAGATGGGAAAAAACAAAGGAACTATTGATAGAAAAAGAAAAACACGACCAGTATTCATTTGCTGCAATTTTACGAGACAGAAAAGGAAAAAATGGAAAGAATATTGGTATGGGAAATGAGAAAGCAATAAATCAACTTATTGCTCATCATTCTGTTATTTTTAAACCCGAACAACTCCAAATTTGGATTTCAACATCTCCTTATCAATTGGGCAAATACATTGCATATAATTTAAAAACTGTTTTTGCCGAATCTTTGAATTATCAAAAAAACGTATTTGATTCCTCGCTAACAATTGTAGCGGATTCGTTTAAAAATTCAGAAGAATATAAAAATTTCATCAAGTTTAAAGAAACAACAAAACTGTTACAACAAAGTTTTAAGCAAAAATCGAAAAAAACTTTTGATGAAGATTTTATAGAAAAATACCGAAAACTAAATCCTGAATATTACTATACTTATTTTATTATTGGCGAATATTATAGGCATATGAACGATAATGAGAAGGCAATAAAATTTTACAATCTGGCATTACAAAAAGAAATTCCACGACAAGACGAAATGGATTTAATTATTGAAATGCAAAAGAAAGTTTTAGAAGAAAATTGACAATATGCAAATTTTTGAAAAGTATTGGGTCCCGATTATTTCATTTTTGCTCTTTTTACTAATCGGATTTGCGGTATGGATGTTTAGAGATATTCGCTATTTCTATTTATTCGCCGGTATTGGAATTGCTGAGCTAATTACAAGAACGGTAATAATCCACTTTCCAAAATTAAGGCAATTTTTCAGGTTATTTACACAAGCTCTAATTGGCGGTTTTCTTTTTTGTTGGCTTAGCCTATTTATTGGAATTAATTTTCAATTTCCACAAATATTTTTCGATGCATCGGCAGGAATAGTAACTGGTACTTTAATTCAGATGTTGATTGCTCGTGTTTTACTTCCTTTCTTTTTGGGAAATGCATTTTGTTCAAGAGCTTGTTGGACAGGCTTTTTCTTCGAGATGACAAATTCAAAAAAACACCTTTCAAAAAAAACAAAAAAAAGATCGGAATTACTCGCCTGGGGATACTTGTTAGCTTTAATAATCCTTCCTCTTTTTGTTTCAATTTACCATAATCCTGCTGAAGATGAAGAGTCAAGAAAACTGTGGATTGTAGGCGAAAATATTTTTATCATTAGTTGTGGTTTTATTCTTTTATTTCTGACCGGTAGTAGATCTTATTGCAGAATGCTTTGTCCTTTTATTACTATATCTGGACTTTTTTCGAGATTCTCATTTTTCAAAATTACACCGTTAAATCATGAAAATTGTACACAATGCAATTCGTGTAATGAAGCCTGTCAGATGTTAATTGATGTGAAAGGAAAAGTTTTACAAAAACAAAAAATATCGCATAAACTTTGTATAGTATGCGAAAGATGTGTAAGTGCCTGCCAAAAAGATGTGTTAAAACTTACAAACAAAAAAATCGAAAAATAAAAATGCCACATTTTATAAAAAATATACTATACTTTTTATTTTTTTTATTATTCACAAAAACACTTGTTAGCCAAGAAAATATGACTTTTTTGTTTGAACCTTCAGGAAAATATGATGTTGGAACTACAGAGTTATTTTTATCAGATTCGGGCAGAATGGAAATGCTTAAAAAGTTTCATAATGGATACCGAAGATTATATGTGAAAGTTTGGTATCCGGCTACTAAAAATGAAAATCAATCTTATAGCAAATATTTATCAAATTACGATTCAAAAACAATTTATGATATTTTCAAATCTAAAAAAGTATCTATTCAGGATGTTGATTCTATAAAACAATATTATACACATTCTAAATCTAATTTAGAAATTTCAAAATCGGAAAATCACTATCCGGTTATTATTTTCAACTCTGGTTATTATTTCGGTATTACCGATTTATATACAACATATATGGAAGAACTTGCAAGCAACGGATTTGTTGTTTTTTCTATAATTCATCCATATCATCAACCTTTAGTAATATTTCCTGGAGGCGAAAAATTAAAGCAATTAAAGAAAAAATCTCAACTTGCCTTTTTAGAATGGGTTCTCAAAGAAAGGACTGATATTGAAAAAATAATTCCTAAAGGAAAAATTGAAGATTATACAAAAAAAGTACTTAAAAGACTTACACTTTTCGATAAAATTGTTGATTTATGGGTAGCAGACAATCAATTTTTGTTAAGCTATCTTGCTGTTATTAACAACGATAGCTCAGATTTTTTCTATTCAAAATTAGATTTAAAGAATATTGGAGTGTTTGGGCAATCTTTAGGAGGTTCAACTGCCGGTCAGCTTTCACTAATCGACGAACGGGTGAAAGCAGGAATAAATATTGACTGCTTTCAGTTTGGAAATATTGTGGACAACGATTTGGAAACGCCTTTTATGTTGATTGAAAGCGAATATCAAAAAAAATGGAATCTAGGAAATCAATATGTTTATTCTCATATTGAATCTGATTTTTATTCATTATTATTATTAAATTCAAATCATTTTATCTTTACAGATGCCCCTCTATTGCCAATACTTTCGAAAGAACAACAAGAGTCTTTCTTTGGAAAAGTAGATGAAAAAAAAACTATGAAGACGATAAATAATTATATTCTATCCTTTTTTAATTTATATTTAAAAAATATTTCATCAGAATTATTAATGGAAGAAATTGCAAATAATAATCTTATTTATAAAGTAAGAAGCAAATAATATGTATATCCCAATAATTGAAACAAAATCGAAAGAAGAAATCAAGATGTTTCAAGAAAGCAAATTACCTGAAATATTAGGATATTTGAAAAATAATTCAAAATTTTATCAAGATTTATTTTATGAGCAAAAAATTGATATTACAAAAATAAAAACGCTTGAAGACTTAATCCAAATTCCTGTTACTACAAAAAATGATCTCCAAAAACGAAACAAAGATTTTTTGTGTGTTGATGAAGAAAAAATAATAGACTATTTATCAACATCAGGAACTTTGGGCGAACCTGTTATTTTTGCGATGACAAATAATGATTTAGACAGATTAGCTTATAATGAATATATTTCTTTTTCGTGTGCTGATGCCATAAAAACTGATATTTTTCAACTTATGGTAACAATGGATAGGCGTTTTATGGCAGGTATGGCATATTATTCAGGAATTCGAAAATTGGGTGCTGGCATTGTGAGAGTTGGTCCGGGAAATCCCGAATTGCAATTCGACACTATTAATAGAATTTCTCCAACTGCATTCATTACAGTCCCTTCCTTCATAATAAAACTTATTGAATATGCAGAAAAAAACAATTTCGACTTAAACAAAACATCTATTTCAAAAGCTGTTTGCATTGGCGAATCCATCAGGACTGGAAATTTCGAACTCAATACTCTGGGAAAAAGAATAATTGACAAATGGAATATTAAACTTTATTCAACCTATGCTTCTACAGAAATGGGAACAGCTTTCACCGAATGTAAACATGGAAGGGGAGGTCATCATCATCCTGAAATCATTATTGTGGAAATTTTAGATAGCAAAAATAATCCGGTTAAAGAAGGGGAGGCAGGAGAAGTTACCGTTACAAATATTGGAGTTGAAGGGATACCATTACTTCGTTTTAAAACAGGAGATATTTGCCATTTTTATACTGACCCTTGTAAATGTGGCAGGAATACAATGCGTTTGGGTCCTGTAATCGGAAGAAAACAACAAATGATAAAATATAAAGGAACAATTCTTTATCCTCCAGCTTTGTTCGATATTTTAAATGACATTCAAAATGTTAAAAACTATATTGTTGAAGTTTTTACTAATGAATTAGGAACTGACGAAATTGTTGTGAAAGTGGGTAGTAATTTGATAAATTCTGGATTTGAAAAAGAAATCAAAGATTTTTTTAGAGCAAAAATCAGAGTTGCACCTGGCATTCAGATAATGAATCCTGCCGAAATTTCAAAAATACAATTTCCTGAAATGAGCAGGAAACCAATTACTTTCATTGATAAAAGAAAAATATAACATATATGAATTTCATACAAGAATTTGAAAAAATGCGACCATATATTGATAGTGAAGTTGAAGACGCTATTAATAGAATTGTAAAAAAGGAAGAATTCAAAAACATTCTTTCATTTTTGTATGAAAATGAAAATAGAAATGATGTAATTGAAATGTTTAAAAGCATTAAAACTATTTCTTCGTTTCAATCAAAATTTTCTCATTATGCTGTTCGAGAAATCGTAAGAAAAACTTCAGCCGGACTAAGTACTTCCGGATTAGAAAAATTAGACAATAGTAAACCTTACCTGTTTATTGCAAATCATAGAGATATTGTTTTAGATTCTGCAATAATGCAAATGTTGCTTGTAGAATACAAGCATAAAACATCGCAAATTACTTTTGGCAGCAATTTAATGTTCGGAGAGTTTGTAATTGATCTCGGCAAACTAAACAAAATGTTTACGTTTTATAGAGGAGGATCAAAAATTCAAATGTATAAGAACGCCGTATTACATTCCGAGTATATTCGACATGTGATTTCTAATGAAAAAGAATCGATATGGATAGCACAAAGAGACGGCAGAACAAAAGACGGTAATGATAAAACGCAAGTGGCTTTAATAAAAATGTTGGTTATGGGAAAAAAGGATTTTCTTACTGCAATAAGAGAATTATATATTGTTCCGGTAACTATATCATACGAATATGAACCTTGCGATGCTCTAAAAGTACAAGAATTGATTTTATCAAAAAGTGGAGAATACAAAAAACAAAAAAATGAGGATATAAATAGTGTTTTGAGAGGCATTAAAGATTATAAAGGAAAAATACATATGACTTTTGGAACACCAATAAATAATTTCTTAGAAGAATTACCTGTTGCAGGTATTTCGAAAAATGAATTGATTGATATTATTATCCAGGAAATTAATAATCAAACTTATAAAAATTATGAAATCTGGCCAAGGAATTATATTGCTTATGATATTTTTACAACTTCTAATAAATATTTCAAAATAAAATATAGTCAAGAGCAAAAAAATGATTTTATGGATTATGTAAACTCAAAAATCTCTACAATAAAAGGAGACAAAAGTGAATTGAAAAATATGTTTACTCAAATGTATGCTATGCCTTTAATCAATTTTAATAAAACTCAATAATTTATAATTCATTATAACTTTCAAAGTATGGTTTATGAAATTTGAATTTAGCAATAAAATAAATGTGTTTTTCAATTCATCTTATACAAAAGGCAAAAAAATATTACTACATAAAATGAATTATTATTTGTATTTTTAACACAAAATTATTAATTTGTGCATATTTGTATTTTAGTTTTAATTAGTGTGTAGTATATCAATAATAAATTTTGATGGAGGTAAATTATGAAAAAGATTTCTTTAAGAGTAAAATGTCCGGTGTGTCATGAATCCCTATTGGATGAAAAATATCTAATCAATGATGTCCCCAGCGTAAAATTGAATATCGAAACCGATGGAAAACGTGGAAATATCAGACTCTGTTCTACCTATAGTTGTTTCAATCACGAAAGTTCAATTGAAATTGGTGAAAATGCAGTAGTTGATTTTTTCTGCCCTGAATGTAATCAGAAACTAATTAGTAACACTACCTGTTCTGAATGTGATGCCCCACTTATTCCATTTGTAATCGAATCGGGTGGAAAAGTGCTCATTTGTTCAAGAAAAGGCTGCGACAAACATTTTGTTGCCTTTGAAAACATAAGTGATGCGATGAGAAAAATGCACGACGAATATGGAGTTTAGAAAACTCTTCCCGTCATGCAATAATGACATTTTAATGAATATTTGATTTTAGGCTATCGATAGAAACCTATTGTTGAATATAAATTTAGCGAATTAGAAAAAGGATATTGTCAGTTAAGATAATATCCTTTTTTTATATACAAATATGAAATCCTAATAGCTGAAATTCTTCTCAATAAGTCATATGAAAAATTAATTCTTCATATCTTTTGAAACTGCAAAAGTTGCTACAATATTTCTAAAATTACCTTTAAAACTAAAAGCTGACAAAAATCATATTGGCATAAGTAGCAGACACTTAGCTGATTGTAAGACTCCCTGTTCAAACTTGAGGATAATTCATCAAATTTCAAAATTAATATCCTATTTTGCCGCAAATTTCTATTTGGAAGTTTATTTGAGGAGATATATTATTAATATTTAATAGAAGCAAATTATGAAAAAGATTTCTTTTAAAGTAAAATGTCCCAAGTGTAGAGAATCCATAATGGACGAAAAACATTTAATTAATGAATCGCCGAGTATAAAATTGAATATCGAAACCGGTGGAAACCGTGGAAATATTAATTTATGCTCAGTTTATGGCCATTTCAATCATGAAAGCTCAATCGAAATTGGCGAAAATGCTATAGTCGATTTTTTCTGCCCTCACTGCAATCAAAAACTTTTGAGTAACACAATTTGCGAACTATGTGAAGCACCCCTTATCCCATTCGTAATCGAATCTGGGGGAAAAGTGTTACTATGCTCTAGAAAAGGTTGTGATAAGCAGTTTGTTGCTTTCGAAAATTTAGGTGATGCAATGAGAAAAATGCACGACGAATACGGGATTTAGTAGTCCGCTAATTTATAAAAAAAGGATATTACGATTGATAATATACTTTTTTTGTTTAGCAAATTCTGGGAAGCTGCTCCCCTGCAAGCATATCAATAATTCGTTTTCCTCCTATCGAAGTTTTTATCCAGGCTTTTCCCGGATGCTTCTTTGTGATTTCGCCAATGATTGCAGCATTCTTGCCCAATTCATCAGATTTAAGTTTAGCCAAAACTTTTGAAGCATCTTCTTCAGCAACTATAAAAATAGCTTTTCCTTCGTTAGCAACATAAAAAGGATCAAAACCCAAAAGCTCGCATATTCCGCGAACATTTTCTTTTACATCAATTGTAGATTCATCTATTTCAATGCCAAATTGTTTATCTTCAACAAGTTCGCTAAGAACAGTAGCTATGCCACCTCGAGTAGCATCTCGCATAAATTTTATGCCTTCGGAAACCAAAAGTGCAGAATCTATCATATGATTTAGACATGCACAATCCGATTGAATGTTTGTCTTTATATTTAGCTCGTTTCTGGCACTAAGAATTGCCATTCCATGATCGCCAATCGAACCGTTAATAATAATTTTATCCCCAATAATTATATCTTTCCCTGAGCTGATATTTTTATTTTTTCCTGGTAGAAGTCCAATTCCTGCAGTATTTATAAAAACTTTATCGCATTTTCCTTTATCCACAACCTTAGTGTCTCCGGTTACAATTTTGATATTTGCTTTTTCCGCCTCGATCGACATTGTTTTTACAATCTCTTCAAGTTTGTCCATATCGAAACCTTCCTCGATAATGAATGAAGAACTCAAATATAATGGCTTAGCCCCTGAAACAGCCAGGTCGTTCACTGTTCCGGCAACAGCAAGATTCCCTATATTTCCTCCAGGAAAAAAAATTGGATCAACAACAAAAGAATCTGTCGTGAATGTTAATAAATTATTATTAATGCTCAATACAGCCGAATCGCTTTGTTGGTCTAAAATTCGATTACTAAAATTTTTCACGAAAAGGTTTTTTATCAATTCATGTGAAAGCTGTCCGCCGCTACCATGCCCGAGTAAGATTGTTTTATTTTTCATTTTTGAATTTTGGAATAGTGTGGTAATTTATTTTCTCAACTGAAAATGTCTAATTTCTATTGTATTTGTAATATGCATTGCAAGCTCCTTCGCTCGAAACCATACAAGCTCCATAAGGATTATTTGGAGTACAAGCTTTTGCAAATAATTTGCAATCTTTCGGCACTTTCAGTCCTTTTAAAATTTCGCCACAGATGCAGCCTTTCTCTTCCAGCGTAGGCTCAACCTCAACTTCGAGCATTTTCTCTGCATCGAATTTGCTATATTTTTCTTTTAGAAAATATCCGCTATCGGGTAATACTCCCAGTCCTCGCCACCATTCGTCTCGCAATTCGAAAACTGTATCCAACATTTTCTGAGCAATAAGATTTCCTTCTGGTTTTACAACTCGTTTATATTGAATTTCGACACTGAAATTGTTTTCTTCAATTTGTTTTACAAGCATATAAATCGATTGCAAAAGATCGACAGGCTCGAAACCTGAAATTACGCAAGCGAGATTATATTTTTCGGCCACATCTGTGTAAATGCCTGAACCTGTGATAGTGCTTACATGCCCGGGAGCTATATAGCCATCAATTTTCACACCCTCATCAATCAAGGCTGCCATTGCTGGGGGCATAATTTTATGCGAGCTGAATAAATAGAAGTTGTCAATTTTCTGACGTTCAGCATTTAAAATCCCGGCTGCACTGCTCGGAGCTGTAGTCTCGAATCCAATACCTAGAAAAATAATCTTTTTTGAAGGATTTTGTTGTGCAATTTTTAAAGCGTCGAGCACAGAATAAACTATTCTGATGTCTTGTCCTTTTGCTTTTTCCAAATCTAATGATGAGCTTGAACCCGGAACTCTAATCAAATCGCCATATGTAGTTATTATTACATCATCTAAACGGCTGTAGGCTATCGCCTGATCAATAAACTTGCGGCTCGAAACACAAACAGGACAGCCCGGTCCTGACATAAGTTTTATATTCTTGGGAAGTAAGGAAGGGATGCCAAATTTTTGAATAGACATGGTATGTCCTCCGCAAACTTCCATCAAGGAAACTTCTTTTTTCGATATGCTTTTTATTTTGTTTACAATTTTAAGAACTAATTCTTTATTGCGATATTCATCGATATATTTCATTTACAATAGATTAATATTTTTTTAAGAAATTAGAAATTCATATTTCATATTTCATATTTCATATTTCATAATTTTCTAAGTTATTCTTTTTCCGGTAAGTTTTTCTTCTTCATCTAACAATTTGTTAAAATCATCATATTCTTCAAAAACTTTCAACGATTCTTTAGCATCTTCTTCATCAAGTTTTTGGATTGCAAATCCGGTATGAAGTAAGACATAATCGCCAATTTTAACATCCTCAAGCATTTCTATGCTTGCCTGATATTCTGCTCCACCAACTGAAACATTTGCCATTACACCATCGATTGATAGCACTTTTGCAGGAATACTTAAACACATATTTTTATATTTTATTTATGTTCTTTATTTATGTTTTTATTTTTTATTGGAATTGAAAATTAATCTAAATAATCATTAATCAATTCTTCAATCTTTATTATTCATTTTCTCTAGCTCTCTCCTTTTAGCAGCAATAGCCAATTGCCCTAATGCAATTCCTCCATCGTTTGTTGGAATTTTGCTGTGCGAAAAAACTTTATACTTTTCTTTTCTCAATTTCTTTTCAACTTTTTCTAATATATATTTGTTCTGAAAAGTACCACCGGATAACACAATTTTATTGATACCGAATCTTAATCTCATTTCATAAACAATCGCAAAAATAACTGAAATAATAGTATTGTGAAATTTTGTTGATATTGAAGAAATATTCTGATTGTCAACTATATCTGTTACAATTTGCCGAATAGTTTTAGAAAACGAAATAGTTTTGTCGAAGCTAAAATCGTATTCGTCATCGCAATTTTCAATTATTAGATTTTCTAATTGCATAGGAGCTTCTGCATGAAATTTTGGCTCTACGCAAATATCCAATAGGGCAGCAATTGCATCGAACAAGCGGCCTGCACTTGAGCAAAGAGGAGAATTGATTTTTAAATCTATTGCCTGAATTAATAAATTTATCTTGTGATTATCTATTTTTTTTAAAAAATTCAAATCAAGATTTATAAAATCTTTTCCATAAATATCATATAAATAGGAAATTGCCATTCGCCAGGTTTCTTTTGTGACTTTATCGCCACCCGGCATTGGCATATATTCAAAATGCGAAACTCTTTCATAATTATTCAAATCGCAAACAAAAAATTCTGCTCCCCAAATATTCCCATCGTCGCCCAGGCCGGTTCCATCGAAACTAACACCAATCACTTTCTCATCAAGGCCATGCTCTGCCATACATGATGCAATGTGGGCGTGGTGATGTTGTACAAAAACTTTCTTATAGTCTGTACTTTTTGCAAATTTTGTAGATAAATAATCGGGATGTAAGTCGCATGCAATAATTTCAGGTTTCAGTCGAAATAGCTTTTTGAATTGTTCGAAAGTCTCGGTATAAAAATCTAAAGTTTCAAGATTTTTCAAATCGCCAATATGCTGACTCATAATTGCTTGATTTTCTTTCCCAATGCAAAAACAATTCACCAATTCTGCACCTGCTGCAACAATTCCTTCAACATTCATTTTCAAACGCAAAGGAGATGGAACATAGGATCGCGAACGTCTGATAAGTCTTTCTTTCTCGTTAATTATCATTGTTACAGAATCGTCGGTTCTGTTGTAAATATCTCTATTGTAGCAGACTACAGCATCTGCAATTTCAGAGAGTTGCTCTTTTGCAATTTCATTATCAATAATTATAGGTTCGTCAGAAATATTTCCGCTTGTCAAAACCAGAGCCGATTGTTCAATTTTTTCGAAAAGCAAATAATGAATTGGCATATATGGCAACATTGCCCCAATTGTATTGAAACCAAGACTAACACTTTTTGCAAGTTTTTCTTTTTCACTACAAATTACAATCGGATTCCGCCAGGATTTTATCGAAAGCTCTTCTGCAGAATTTAAGTGCACATATTTTTTTAAATTTTGAAGGTCGGAAAACATGACAGCGAAAGGTTTGCCTTCTCTGACTTTCATTTTTCGCAAACGGCTGACGGCATTTTCGTTTGTTGCATCGCACATTATATGAAATCCGCCAACTCCTTTTATTGCAATGATTTTCCCGTCATTCAACAATTCAACTATTTTTTCAATAATATCATCGAAATTATGAAAAGTTTTTCCTTCAATAAAAATTTCGTATTGGGGTCCGCAATCAGAACAAGCAATTGGTTGGGCGTGAAACCGCCTGTCTAAAATATCTGTATATTCATGGTGGCAGGTTTTACACATCTCGAATTTTTCCATTGTAGTTTTGTCACGGTCGTATGGTAGATCTTTTATTATCGAAAATCGAGGACCGCAGTTCGTGCAATTTACAAAAGGATAATTTATTCTGTTTGATTGAATTTTTATGTCCTCCAAGCAATCTTTGCAAACTCCAATATCTGGACTTATTTCAGTAATTTCTTCCGAAGTGTTTTTGCTTTTTACTATTTGAAAATCTTTAAAATTTTGTTTTTCTATTTTTTTATGATCTATTGAAGCTATGTTTGAGGCAATAGGGGCTTCGCTTTTTATTGCCCTTATGAAACTATTTATATTCTCAATTTTAGCTTCGGCATGAATCAAAACTCCTGTATTGCGATTTTCGACCCATCCAAAAATTCTATGATTTAGAGCAATTCTATAAATAAAAGGACGAAAACCTACGCCTTGTACAAGCCCTTTTACCTCAATTAAATATGCCTCAGTTTTTTCTATTTGCATTAATAATTTTTCATTAAAAAAACGTGCAAACATACAAGAATGTTGATTAATGAAAAAATTGAAATTATTTCTATTATTTGATTTGTAAACAGATTAAATATTTCAACACAGTTTTTATAATTCAAAAATTACTAATTTTCGCCTTTTGAAATTAGCTGAAATAAACAATAGTATTTATTATGGAATTATATGTAATTGAGACAGGGAATTTAAGATTGGACGGTGGAGCTATGTTTGGAGTTGTTCCAAAAGTGATGTGGGAAAATCTGTATCCGGCAGACGAAAATAATTTGTGCAATTGGGCAATGCGGTGCTTGCTCGTGGTAGATGGCGATAGAATTACTTTGATTGACAACGGAATTGGAGACAAACAAGGAAAAAGTTTTTTGAAACATTATTTACTTAATGGAGACGATACTTTGGCTGGCTCACTGAAAAATTGTGGTTTTAGTTTCGATGATATTACCGATGTAGTTTTAACACATTTGCATTTCGACCATTGCGGAGGCAGCATAAAATACGATGAAGAAAAAAATCTCGTTCCTGCTTTTAAAAATGCAAACTTTTGGGTTAGCAAAAAACAGTGGGAGCTTGCAAAAAATCCTAATAGGCGAGAAAAAGCCTCTTTTCTTGAAGAGAATATTTTGCCAATTGGTGAAAGCGGAAAATTGAAACTTGTTGAGGGTGAAGAAGAAATAATCCCAAATATTACTGCAAAAATTTTTGATGGACATACTGTCGGACAAATTATCCCTTATATAAATTATAATGGAAAAACTATTGCCTATATGGCTGATTTATTGCCATCTACTGCTCATATTCCAATGCCCTATATTATGAGTTACGATACTCAGCCTCTTCTGACTCTTAATGATAAAGAAAGATTTTACAAAGATGCTCTCGATGGCAATTTCATACTTTTTTTCGAACACGATATAAAAAATGAATGTTGTACATTGAAAAATACAATTAAAGGAGCCAGAGTTGATAAAATTTTTAAGTTAGAAGACATTTAGTAATGTATGCAAAATGAACACAAAACCAATTTTTTGCTTGTTTTTATTTCTAACCATTTCTGCAATTTTTTCATGCACAAATTCAAACATAGAAGGAAGAAGCAAGGAATTTTCAAATAATAAATCATCGGGAACGCTTAAAATATTTCATGCCGGGAGTATGACTGTTCCGATAAATGAAATTGCAGATTCTTTTAAATTGGTGCATCCAAATATAAAGATTCTGCTCGAATCTGCTGGCAGTAGAACTTGTGCAAGAAAAATTACCGACTTAAAAAAAGATTGCGACCTGATGGTTTCGGCAGATTATGCTGTAATTGACAATTTGCTAATTCCCGATTTTGCAAAATGGAATATAAAATTTGCAAGCAACGAAATGGTCATTGCTTTCACAGAAAGATCGAAACTAAAAGACGATATAAATTCAATAAATTGGTTCGAAATTCTGTTTGATGAAAATGTTGCTTTTGGGCGATCCGACCCGAATTCTGACCCATGTGGCTACCGAAGTGTTTTAACAATCAAATTGGCTGAAAAGCATTATAATCAAAATCAGATAATTGAGCTTTTGCAAAAAGATTTGAATTATGTCCGCCCAAAAGAAGTTGACTTATTGAGCCTGCTTGAGATTGGTGCTATCGACTATATTTTTATTTATCGTTCGGTAGCTCAGCAACATAGCTTAGAATACATTGTCCTCCCGGATGAGATAAACCTAAAAAGCCCAAAATATGGTGCATTTTATAAAACAGCTTCGGTTAAGATAAGTGGAAAAAAGCCAAATGAATTTATTACAAAAAATGGAGAACCAATGATTTACGGGCTTACAATTCCTGATAATTCTCAAGATAAATTATTAGCTATAGAATTTACAGAGTTTTTTCTTAGCGAAAAAAAAGGTATGAAAATAATAGAGAGGAATGGCCAAAAATCGCTAATTCCTGCTATTTCCGAAACATTCAGTTTCGTTCCAAATAGATTGAAAAAATTTGCAAAACCTCAATAAAACTGTGAAAAAATACTCATTGTTTCAGCTATTATTGATTTTCCTCAGTGGATTAACTTTGATATTTATAGTGGCTCCACTTCTTATAATGCTATTTGATACTAGTTTAGGACAGATTATTGAAACAACCAAAGACGATGAAGTTTTGGGTAGCATTTGGCTTACTCTTTGGACTTCAATGCTAGCTACAATTAGTTTTTCGATAATTGCAATTCCATTTTCATACATCCTCTCAAAAAAGGATTTTCCTTTCAAACAATTACTTCTTGGAATTATTGATTTACCTATTGTGATTCCTCATTCAGCCGCTGGTATTGCTATTTTGGGTTTCATCTCGCGCGACACAGCTATTGGCAAGTTTGCTTCTCTTTTTGGCTTGAATTTAGTTGGCCATCCTTTTGGAATTGCTATTGCAATGGCTTTTGTAAGCATTCCTTTTGTTATTAATGCATCTCGCGATGGTTTCAGCAATGTCCCCGACAGGCTCGAAAAAGCAGCTCTAAATCTTGGTGCGTCGCCCGTACAAGTATTTTTTACAATTTCTCTTCCATTAGCATGGCGAAATATTCTATCTGGTTTAGTTATGATGTTTGCACGGGGCATGAGCGAATTTGGAGCAGTAGTGATTGTTGCATATCATCCGATGATTACGCCTGTTTTGATTTTCGAGCGATTCAGTTCATTCGGGTTAAATTATGCCCGTCCGGTTGCAATAATTTTTATTGCAGTTTCATTAGTAGTTTTTATTTTAATGCGTTTTTTTGTGAGAAAAAAATAATGTTAGAAGAACAAAAAAATATGGTCAAATAAGCATGTTAGAAGTTGAAAAAATAAACAAAAAATTCAATTCGTTCGAGATAAAAAATCTTAGCTTCAAAGTAGAAAAGGGAGATTATTTCGTAATTCTTGGCGTTTCAGGTTCAGGGAAATCTGTTCTGCTTGAAATAATTTCCGGATTGATTTCCTCTGACTCAGGAAATATTTTTTTGGAAGGTGAAAATATTTCCCGTAAAAAAATCCAAAAAAGAAAAATTGGCCTTGTTTTTCAGGATTTTGCTGTTTTTCCACATTTGTCGGTTTTCGATAATATTGCTTATCCGCTCAAGTTCAAAAAACTTAAAAAATCTAAGATTAAACTAAAAGTAGAAAATATAGCTACTGAAATGAATATTTCACATTTGCTCGAAAGAGAAGTGAAAATGCTTTCCGGCGGCGAAAAACAAAGGGTTGCACTTGCAAGAACTCTTTTGTTAGAACCCAAAATTCTTTTACTCGACGAGCCATTAACATCGCTTGATGTAATTTTGCGGAACGAAATTCGGGGATTGCTTCGGGAAATAAACCGCAAAGGAATAACTATAGTCCATGTTACGCATGAATACGAGGAAGCAATTTCTTTGGCTAACAAAGTTGCTATTATGCAAAATGGTGAAATTGTACAGTATGGAAAACCTAAAATCGTTTTTCAGAATCCCGAATCAGAATTTGTTGCTAATTTTTCGGGCGACAAGAATTTTTTCAAAACAAAAATAGTTTGTGATGAGAAATCGGGCACAAAAGTAGCTGAAATTGAGAATGACATGAAATTTATTATAGCAACAGAATGTGATGAATGCGAAGGAAATATCATAATAAAAAGCAATGAAATTATTTTATCGAAAGAAAAAATAGAATCAAGTGCTTGCAACAATTTTCGTGGAAAAATTGGACATATTGTACCAACAACCAATGGTGTTGAAGTAAAAATCGATATTGGAGTTTTCTTATATGTAGTAATAACAAAAAGCTCATCGCGAAAATTAGATTTGTCAAACAATATAAATATTTGGCTCAGCTTTAAAGCAACAGCCATAAAATTTATAAAAACATAGTGGCTCCGAATACTGTCATTAAGATGTAATATTTGTTTTTAATCAGTCATTTATAAATTCAAAAAGTGAGAAAAAGAAAAAAACACCCTATCATTTATAATTTGGAAATTACCAATTTAGCAGCCGAAGGTAAAGCTATTGCTAAAATTGATGAAAAAATTGTTTTCGTAACAAAAGTTATTCCGGGCGATATTGTTGATGTACAGGTAAACAGAAAACGTAAAAGTTTCCTCGAGGGCTATCCTATAAAATTTCACAAATACTCAGAAAACAGAGTGCCTGCAATTTGCAAACATTTTGGAGTGTGTGGGGGTTGCAAATGGCAAAATTTGCCTTACAACTTGCAACTTTCTTACAAGCATAATCAAGTTGTCGATAATTTTGAGCGTATCGGCAAGCTCAAGGTCGATGAAATAAAACCTATTTTGGCTTCCGAAAATACTGATTTCTACAGAAATAAGTTGGAATATACTTTTACAAACAGACGTTGGCTTCACGAAGACGAAATAGAAAATGCTGAAGAAAAAATATTAGACGGTTTAGGTTTTCACGTACCCGGCAGATTCGACAAGGTTCTCGATATTGAATTTTGTCATTTACAACCCGCGCCTTCCAACGAAATTAGGCTGGCTGTGAGGGAGTTTGCTTTGAAATATGGAATGAGTTTTTTCGATTTGAGAAAACAAGAAGGATTATTACGTAATTTAATTATTCGAAACAACAGTTCGGGCGAGTTTATGGTGATAGCTTCATTTTTTTATGAAGATGAAAAATTGAGGAATTCGTTGCTCGAATATCTACATCAACAATTTCCCAAAATAAAATCGCTGATGTATGTAGTAAATCCGAAAAGAAACGACACTATCAGCGATTTGGAGATTAAACATTTTGCAGGCGATAGTTTCATTTTTGAGAAAATGGAAGACTTGAAATTTAAAATAAGTCCAAAATCTTTTTTTCAAACTAATTCGCTACAAGCTTATAATTTGTATAAAATTGTTCGTGAGTTTGCAAATTTGAATGGTGATGAGGTGGTTTACGACCTTTATACAGGTACAGGAACTATTGCAAACTTTATTGCAAAATCGGCTAAAAAAGTGATCGGAATAGAATTTATTGAAGATGCCATTGCTGATGCAAAAACCAATTCAGCTATTAATAATCTTAGCAACACTTCGTTTTTTGCAGGCGATATTAAAGATATTCTAAATGAAGAGTTTATTTTAGAAAACGGGAAGCCCGATGTAATTATTCTTGATCCTCCACGTGCCGGTATTCATAAAAATGTTGTTGAAAGTTTGCTTTACGCCAAACCGGAAAAAATTGTTTATGTGAGCTGCAATCCGGCAACTCAGGCACGAGATATTGCTTTGTTAGGCGAAGAATACCAAGTAAAACTGATTCAGCCGGTTGATATGTTTCCACATACTCATCATGTCGAGAATGTGGCACTTTTGCATAGGATTAGTTAATGAAATTATTTTTTTGAAATTGACAATAATTCTATAGTTCCAAACTGAATTGTCCATCTTCTTCCAAATTCAAAGGTTTTTCATCTATAGATTTTGATTCTTCAAGTTCTTCAGTGTTTCCGTTTTCGTCGAATACGAGAGATTCAATCCACGAAATTTTTTGCAAATTAAAAATAGAAATTCGTTTTCCTCGTGCTTTGTAACTTTTTATTCCAATAAATTCGGCAACATTTATTATTTCATTTTCTCGACTACTTTGTTCGCCTCCGAACTCAATTTCTATTCTTGGAAGCTTGTCCGTCGAAAAAATAATGAATTTCGAATTCTGATTTTCGCCAATAAAACTAACTTTTTTGTCGGTCTCATCAATCTGAAAACGTTTGAGATAATAGTAATTTTGGTCGGCATCGAAAAAAACCACCGAAAACACTTTTTCGGGATTATATTTTTCTATCAAAACAATGTCTTCGTCGAAATGATTGGAAAGGTCGAAGCCTGACAATTGAAAATATCCTGATTTTGTAATTGTTAAAATTTTGTCGTTGCCTGAAAAATCGCCAATGAATTTTCCTCTTTCTTCGGTACTAAGGCGTAAAACAGATTCATCGAACCAAATTTGTCTGCCACCTAGAGTAGAAACACCTTTTGTTTTTAGAGAAATTTTATACACATCATGTTTTGTAATAATGTTGCCTTTTGAATTTCTACCTTTTATTGCTAAGTCTCTGAAATCGAGTTCGAAACTTAATCGTCTCAATTTTGCTTTTGGCTTGAGGAAAATTTTTATGGTTTCGGCTTCACCATTGGGATTTGCTGTGAAGTAAATAATTTTTGAATTTGCTGTTCCTTGAGTTATATCATACTCCTTGTCTCGGATTATACTTAGAACTGCAAATCGTTTCATAAGTGTAGTTCCGCTTATGCCATCTCGATAAATTGCATTATAAATTGTTCGGTCGTCGTTTGGCTTAAAAATGGTGACATAAATAATATTTTTACCAACAAATGATTTTTCAGAAACTTTGGTGATGATATATTTTCCGTCTCTGCGAAATGCTATAATATCGTCAATGTCGGAACAATCGCAAACAAACTCATCTTTTTTAAGAGAAGTTCCAATGAATCCCTCTTTTTTGTTTATATAAAGTTTTTCGTTTGCAACAACCACTTTAGTAGCAACAATTGTGTCGAAGTTGCGAATTTCGGTTTTCCGTTGCCTTCCTTTTCCATACTTATTTTTAATTTTTCTGTAATAATCAATGGCAAACTGAACCATTCTGCTCAGATTATATTCAATTTGCTGAATCTCAGCTTCAATAGATTTTATTAGTTCGTCGGCTTTGAAGGAATCAAATTTCGAAATTCTTTTGATTTTTATCTCTGTAAGTTTAACAATATCATCGTAAACTACAGTTTTCTTCAATAAATATTTGAAAGGTTCGAGGTGTGTATCAATAGTTTCGATTATCGATTCCCAGGTTTCGCAATCTTCAATTTCAATGTAAATTCTATTCTCAATGAAAATTTTTTCTAATGAAGAGAAATGCCAGGCATCTTCGAGCTCCGATTTTTTTATCTCCAACTCTTTTTTCAGTAGATTGACGGTGTTTTGTGCCGAAATTTTCAGCATTTCTGAAGAACCTAGAAATCGTGGTTTTTCTTCTTCTATAACACAATTGTTTGGAGAAATTGAAATTTCGCAATCGGTGAAAGCATAGAGCGCATCGATGGTTTTGTCTGGTGAAATCCCCGAATTTATATAAATCAAAATTTCGACATTTTCAGAAGTATTATCGTCAATTTTTTTGATTTTAATTTTCCCTTTTTCGTTTGCTTTTACGATACTATCAATCAAACTTCCGGTGGTTTTACCAAAGGGAATTTCAGAAATTTGAAGTGTTTTTTTATCTATTTTAGATATTCTGGCTCTAACTTTTACACTTCCTCCACGCAAACCATCGTTATATTTGCTGAAATCGGCTAAGCCTGCGGTCGGAAAATCTGGGAGTAATTCAAATTCTTTGTCGTTCAAAAAGTCGATTGATGCATCAATGAGTTCGATAAAATTGTGGGGAAGGATTTTTGATGCTAAACCAACTGCAATTCCTTCTGCACCTTGCGCCAAAAGCAATGGAAATTTTACAGGTAAATTAATCGGCTCGTTGTTTCGTCCATCGTATGATGCTTTCCAAAATGTTGTTTTAGAATTAAAAACTACATCAATAGCAAATTTCGACAAACGAGCCTCAATATATCTTGATGCTGCTGCATTGTCGCCGGTTATTATGTTTCCCCAGTTTCCTTGAGTTTCTATCAATAATTCTTTTTGTCCGATTTGTACCATAGCATCGCCAATTGAGGCATCGCCATGAGGGTGAAATTGCATAGTTTGCCCGATAATATTGGCAACTTTATTGAAACGTCCGTCATCTAATCGTTTCATAGCAAAAAGAATTCGCCGTTGAACAGGTTTTAATCCATCGTATATATGCGGAACGGCACGCTCTAAAATTACATAGGAAGCATATTCGAGAAACCAGTTTTTATACATGCCTGACAGATATTCAACATTGTGCATATTGTCTGATTTTGCAATTTGACTGTCTTCTCCCGAATTGTTAATTTCTTCGTTTTCAGCTCCTTCTATTTTTTTGTTTTCTTCCGTTTGCATTAAAACCTATACTCTGTTCAAAAAATTATTTGGCTTCAAAGATAATACTTGAACTTAAAACTATTTACAGACTTTTATAAAAATGCTATTTATTTTGAGGAATATTTTTGAATTCATTGTTTTCTGTTGCTCACAAATCATTTTAAAATTTTCAGAAAAGCTAATTCAATTTTATTCTTCCGCTGATTTTAGCTGATTCATTTTTTGCGTAAATCTGAGTAATTTGCAAGAAATATTTTCTGTTTTCCTTCCACAAATTTCGTGGATTTTTTTTATTTTTTTCAACAAATTCTGAAATGTCATTTGAACCTTTTAGAAATTAAAGTGTACTTATTTTGAATTGCAATTCGAATAGCATGAAATAGAATATTAATTTTTATTGAAAATGAAACAAATATGAAACAAATAAGCCAGTTAATTATTATGGTATTGATAATGCAAACAGCAATACTTAATGCTCAAACTCCGGAAGAAATATTTTCGTTTGCGAAAGTTTCGAAACCGCACGAATATTATATTCAACAAGCCGAATTGTGGTGGAAAGTCCTTGAAAAAGACCAAACTAATGCCGATGCATGGTATAATTACTATCGCTCGAATAGAAATTGCAAAGGAACCTACAAAGACATAAATGGTTTTGATGGCAAAAAAAATGATGGCTGGACAAATGAAAGTCCATATTTGAAAAAGCTTGATGACATTTTGGAATTGGTAGAAAAAAATGTTCCTAATTCGTTCACTTATTACAGATTAAAAGAATATGGCGATCCTGAAGAAAGGCTTGAACATCTGCTTAAAGCTATTGAATTGAATCCGAAAGTTCCGGAAGTATATGAAGGAATAGTAGTTGGCTACGAAATGCAATGTAATTTTGCTAAGAGAAAGGAATTTAACGAAAAAATGTTTAAGTCTAACTGGATTTCCCCTGGATTTATTTCGTACAATTACAATGTTTTGATGTCGATGAAACCAAATAGTATTCTCCTGACTTTTGGAGATAATGACACATTTCCAGTTTGGCTTTTGCAAGATGCACTTGGAATTAGAACAGATATTATGGTATTTAATGTTAGTTTGCTGACAGATGTCGATTATCAAAAAATGATCCTTGAAAAAAGTAATATCAAACCTTTAGGAAAAAAATACGAAGACGGCTCAGTAAGCGAAAATCAAAGCGAAATTATTGATTATATTATTAAGAACAAGCCAAAAGAACAGTCCTTGTATATTGGTTTAACGACATGGAAATACCTAAAAGAATATGAAAACGATTTATATCTTCATGGCCTTGTTATGGAATATTCCGACAGCAATATTGATAATATGGCATTTTTAATAAATAATTTTGAGAACATCTATAGAATGGATTACATTTCCATGCAAAACTATTATGATATTAGTAAAGAAAAAGTTGAGCATATGAATCTAAACTATCTTCCGGGAATAGTCAAGCTTCACGAACACTATAAATTGAGTGGTGCAAGTCAAAAGGCCGAAAAAGTTAAAGCACTTGGTTTGTTCATTGCTGAAAAAGGAGGCGAAAGCTGGAAACAAAAAATGTTGGAGGAGTTAAAATAATTTTTTAGTTTAGATTGAATTTTCGTAGGAATTCTTTTAAAATAGTAAAATTAAATAGTCCCAAAAAAATAATGAGTTCTGAAGAAATGAAGAATTTTACAGACGAAAAACTAATTGAGATATACAAAATGTCAAAAGACAGTCGGAGCAAAAAAGCATTCGACTGTCTGTATTTGAGATATTTGCAGCCGATTACAAATTACTTTTTCCTTGCTTTAGACAGAGATAATGAAAAGGCAAAAGACTTTTTTCACGATTTGTTTCTTAAAATATTGGAAAAGCCCGATGTCTTTAATACAAAACAGAAATTCAAACCATGGATTTATCGAGTAGCTTCGAATATGTCGAAAAATCATTTTAGAAGCAAAACTGTAAAAAACAAATATAATGAGCATTTAAAGTACACAGAAACAGCACATTATGATTTAGACCTACAAGAGCAAAAGCTGAATGACCATATTAAAAATTTAAAATCGGAACAACGATCATTAATTGTTCTAAGATTTAAGTTAAACTTGAGTATAAAGGAAATTGCCGAAATATATGAATGTCCTGAAGGTACAATAAAATCGCGACTATTTTATACAATAAAAGAACTTTCTAATCAATATAATAAGATGCTGAAAATTTGAAATTATGAAAAAAGAAAAAAACACTGAGAAAATATTCGATTTGCTGGAGGATTATAATTTTGAAGATTTAGCTCAGGCGGATATAGAAATTGTATTGCAAGAAATGTCTGTCGAAGAGTACAAAAATCTTCGTTCTACAATTGAAGACACAAAGGTACTGCTCGATAAAAAAACCAAAATTTCATTAAAATTGAAAAAACCAAAATTTCACAAAATTTTAAATTATCGTATGGAAGCCTATAAAGTAGCTGCTACGATTTTAATAATTTTTGGCATAGCTTATATTTTCTCGCTTTCGCAAAATCCGGAAAAACAAAATATTATGGCATTAGTTGATACAGTCTTTGTTGAAATTACTGATACAATTTTTTCGGAAGTGAAAGATACAGTTGTGATAATTAAAGAAAAAATTATTTATAAAAATGAACCAAAAAACCAATTGGCATATGTTACCGTTCCATCCAAAAAACCTGATTACAATCCGGATTGTAACATAAAATTGTGTGCTTCGGATATAGAAATTTTGTCGGAATTAAAAACAAAAAATGATATTGTAACTGACAGCTCTTTACGAGATTTTTTAGTAATGTTGGAAACTACTCACTAAGCCATCTTACTGCTTCTTCCTCTGTTGAAAAAATCTTCACCTAACCGATTCGTTTATTCACTTGATTCCCAAAAAGAACAGATAATGCGGCACTTAGTGGGTCGTTAATAATTATTGCCTGCTTTTTTCCTTTTAGTATATCCTTAATTTTGTAAAGAAAATCGCTGATTAAATCAACATCATCTATTTCACTATCAAACATTGCATTTCTGTAATCAGAAAGCAAATTATACTTTTGTTTTGTGAATTCTTCTTTGCTCAACAACTCTTCCCATGCAATTCCAATGTCATTTTTATCAATATATCCCTGATGTCGATATCGAAATATTTTTAAATCATTATCAATTTTAAGCGAATATTCATTTTTCATATATTTGTTTTTTACACTTCGATCGTACGTCAATAAATTGCGAAAGTTAAGATTTTAATATTCTTTTAACTGACTTTAAATGCAAAATGTGATATAGACAGAAATAACCAAATCCTTTTATTAAAATTAATACCTATTCATTTTTTTATTCTTTTTGTAATTCTTTATCATTTTCCCAAAATCCATATCCTTTTTTCGCTTTTCGGCTACGGTAGATTCAAAATGGTCTTTTTCACTTTGCATTTTCAGGAAATTTTTATACAATGATTCGTTTAATTTACCAGCTTGCAGGGCTGCTAAAACCGCACAATCTGCTTCTGTTGTATGTGTGCAATTTTTGAATTTGCATTTTTTAGATAGCAGGGCAATTTTTTCGAATGTTTTTTCTATCCCATCGGTTGAATCTGCAATTCCAATTTCTCTCATTCCAGGATTGTCAATTAGAATTCCGCCATTTTCGAGAACTAATAACTCACGATGACTTGTTATGTGTCGTCCTTTATTCGAACTTGTACTAATCGTATTCGTTTTCATTAATGGTTCGCCTGAAAGATTATTTATAAGGCTTGATTTACCTACTCCTGACGAACCTAATAAACAGTAGGTTTTGCCTTTTTCTAAGCTCTTTTTAAGTTTTTCTATTCCTTTTTGGTTTTCATTGCTTATAGCGATTATTGGTACTTGCTTTATTCTTTCCTGAACAGAAGTAATCAAATTTGCTAATTCAGTGTCATTTACTAAGTCTATTTTATTGAGAATGATAATTGGCTTTACTCCGGATGTATAGCAAATTGTTAAGTATCGTTCTATACGGTTGATATTAAAATCTCTGTCAACAGCTTGTACAATAAAGGCGTAATCGACATTTGTTGCTATAATTTGTTTCTCAGTTTGTTTCCCTACAGCTTGCCTTTCAAGAATAGTTTTTCTGGGAAATACAGAATGAATAAGTGCCTTATTTTCATCGTATTCAGAAATTGCAACCCAGTCGCCCACAGCCGGCAAATCGCTTCTATCGTGTACCGAAAACCTCAAATTCCCAATTATTTCTCCATCGTATTCTTTTTTAGTAGTTTTTACAACATATCTTTCTTTGTGTTCTGAAATAACCCGCCCAAGTCCAAATGACTCAAGTTGTTGATTTTTTCTGTGATTTGCAAAATCTGCATCATATCCTAAGTCTTCATATTTCATTTCATTAAGCTTTAGTTTTTCAAATTCATCCAATCCGGAGCTTGAGCCGGAGTGGGTTTCTTTCCATAAAACAAATTGTCCATTAATAGTGCAAAACGCCTGAATATGACTGAGTTATTAATCCCCCATCTAATTACATTATGAAACATATTATTCGGATGAGAGAATGGACAGACTGACATGCATTTACCACAATCGGTTCCGCTGATGCACCAATATTTAAAACATGCATCCATATTTACTTTCCATTTTTTTACTCCATTGTGATTTTTTTGCTCATCAAAAGGAATGGCAGCTGTAGGGCACACATCAGCACATTTTTTACAGTCATTGCAAAAATCTATAATTGAACTATTTGTGGTCTTTTTGTCAGAAATAATTGGCAAGTCGGTTGTAACTACCGATAAACGAACTCTTGGTCCAAGGTATGGAGTTATTAATAGTCCGAGCCTTCCGATTACTCCTAATCCGGCATCTTCAGCAATGGGAGTGCACAAAACCTCATAATTTCCATCGATATGAGCTTTTGCACTGTAACCAAGATTTCTAATAAATGACGAAATTGTTACTGCAATAACTGCTGCATTAATATATTGCTCGGAAGATTCTAAAACTGTTGGAGCACCAGGAGCTGCTGACATCATATCCCTATCCATTTCCACTGTGAAAACAATTGCATATTTGTGCTTGTTTTTTACTTCATTACCATAATTTTTTTCTCTCCCTCTATAACTGTATAAATGATGTTTTTTGAGTTCAGTAATACCAACATTAATTGCCCCTAATTTTTTCGACCAGTTTTTAATATAGTATGTAATTTTCTCAGTATCAACTTTCTCTTTGTGCTCAGAAGTCTTGCCATCAATATCGTCATAGAGTAGTTTTATAAAATTAAAACATATTTGAGCAGTTTTGAAAATTACATTATTATACTCAGTTGAGCCCTCTGCCAACAAGCCGGGCTTACTTCTGAAATCTTCATCAGGTTTAAGATTTGATGGATTATCTTTATAATAGTTTTCAAATCTTTCGCTACCTTTCTTCAAAAGCATTCTTGAGAAAACAATATCTCTTTCATCAATTAAGGAATTTGGTTTTCCCATATCCGACATTTTCTTTTTGCCTGTAGGAATAAAAAGGACTAATAGAAAAAAAGACGTAACAGAAACCAGTATTAAGATATATATCTCAACATTGATTATTGCAAGAAAAACGAAAGGAGCAGAAAGAATTATGCTGCTAATTAATGAAACTATGGTAGCTCTTTTTTGTTTTTCTTTGATTGAAATAAAAGCTACAAGCACAAAAAACAGAAATAGAATTGTTCCGATACTAAATGAAATATATTGCATCACAAATTATCAAATTAGGGTGTAAAAATAGAAAATATTTATTCTATGCCCTATTTTATTAGCTTTTATATTAGATCAATTCCTATTTCCAACTTGACTTGGTTTTACAAAATACCCACAGCTCTATTTATTTTGCGGGATTTTCATAATGATTATGGAAGTTGCAATACTGCTGCCTCTTCCATTTTGGTTAAAACATCTGGCCTTAAGTCTTTTACTTTCAGTAATGAAAAATGGACCAGTATATAATTTAGCGTTTTCATCAGGGATACTTCCATCAAGAGTATATCTTACGTTTGTTATACCTGTTGGGTTGATGATATTAATTTTTTCACTGTTATCAACAAAAATTGTGTCCGGTATAATTGGGTGAGGAATCCGGTAATTTGTTTCTAATTGGTCATATCTCATGTATTGTTTATCAAGTCTATTAGAAAAATCTGCAAAATCCTTTTGCTCTTTATTTGTCCAGCATATTTCTGATAGGGCACTAATTCTTGGCATCAGCATGTATTCCAAATGCGATTCATCTTTAATAAATTCTGTCCACATGGTAGCTTCAGCGCCTATAAAATAAGAGTGATATTTCTGCGGGATAGTGTCTGGTGTAGGATCGAAAGAATACACTTTTTCGGTGTTTGTCCAACAATAGGATTGCCCGAAAGGTTCCATTTTCTTGTGTTTTTTGTCAACATATATTCCATCGAAATACAGGTATTGATATGGCGACATAATTGCATTATGCTTTTGTTTTGCAGCTTCGATTCCTGCTGAAGTCCCCAACCATGATTGCAATACAGCATTTGGAGCTATACCTCCTTCCATAATTTCACTCCAGCCTATTAAAGTTTTGCCTTTCGAATTAATGTATTTCTCAATCTCAGTAATAAACCAACTTTGCAATTCATGTTCGTTTTCAAGTCCTTCCCTTTTGATAACATTTTGACATTTTGAGCATTCTTTCCATCTGTCTTTAGGGCATTCATCACCTCCGATATGAATATATTTGGAAGGAAATAATTCAACCACTTCATCAATTATATCTTTAATAAAAACAAATACAGAATCATTCCCTGCACAATATACATCTGCAATAACTCCTGGCCTTTGCAATACTTCGAAAGGACCACCGGTGCAACTCAGGTTCGGATAAGAAGCTAAAGCAGCTGTTGCGTGTCCCGGCATTTCAATTTCGGGAATTACCTCTATGAATCGCTCTTTTGCATATTGAATTATTTCAAAAATTTGTTCTTGTGTATAATATCCTTGAACAGGAATGGTATCGTATTTTTGTTCTTTCCAACTTACATCGTGGTTTAAAATCAAAGTGCCTTTTCTTTTTGAACCAATCTCAATTAATTTCGGATATTTTTTAATTTCTATTCTCCAGCCTTGATCTTCAGTAAGATGCCAGTGAAACTTATTCAGTTTATGGTAGGCCATATAATCAAGATATTTTTTAGTGAATTCGACTGAAAAGAAATGCCGACAGGGATCTAAATGCATCCCTCTGTAGGCATACCTCGGTTTATCGAAAATATTGACAGCAGGAAGAATTAAGTCAAAATTTTTGGATTCCTTTGAATATATTTCTACTGGTAATAATTGCAGCAGTGTCTGCACTCCATAAAATATACCTGCAGAAGTATTCGCCTTTATAAGTAAGTTGTTTTCTGACGATAAGGTATAGCCTTCTTCACCCAATAGAGTATCAGGTTCATTATTTAGTATTAAATGTATTCCTTCCTCTGAGGATGCATTTGTAACAATGGCAATTGAAGCTCCTTGAACACTTGTTTCGATTCGTTTTTTTAAGTATTTAGCAACTCCTTTAAGTTCATCATTCGTTTCGTTTACATAAATTTTAGTCGATTTAGAAATAATATAATTATGCCCAAGTTCAACAATTGATTGTGGTTTTGGGATTATTTCTGCTTTCAAAACCCCTACATGATGTTTGCTCTCTTTACATGAAAGAAGAATAAAAATCAGACTAATTGCTGTTAGTGTAATATTTTTCATTGCCTTTTGTAATAGATTAATTCTATGTAATACTAACCATTCAGAAATCTTCAAATTTATTGTTTTTATTCAAATCATAACACAATTTTATTATACAAAGTTTTTATTTGGATCTGTAGTAAAATTGGATGCTTTTTTGGGAGGAGGCAAATGCTAAGTAGGTTTGATTATTGGATTTACTGAGTTCCATCAAAAATATTTTCAGTTAGCAATTTATTGGTTTTTATGATTAAGCTATTTTTATTATCACTAATCACATTTATTAAACGATAATCATCACCATTGATTAGATTATTAAATCTCCATTTATATTGTGAGATAGTTTTAACATTACCGCAATCATACCACCATGTTGAATAAAGAATATCATTATCCTTTTGTAGTTCACTATAATAGACTTTGTTTTTGTTTGTTGAAATTATCTGTTCTTTAATTACTTTATATCCACTACCTTTCCAACAAATGATAGGAGAGTGGTCGGCAGAATAAAAACTTGCTGCAGGTTTAATGTATATCAAGAAATATTCATTTGTTAGTTTTAGAACGCTGTGCTCCTCTATTGAACTAGAAAAATCTTTTGAGAAATAATCAAGCGAAATAATATCCGGTTTTGCATTTTCCTTTGAACCTAAATTAGTAAAGCGGTAGAGAGAGAGAAGAAACAACAACACAAAAACTAAAGAAATAAAAACAAGTCCATTAAATTTTGAATCATATCCATTAGTATTCTTTTTCTTACTTGTCGGTAAAATTTTTACTACGTACCATAAGGGCAATACAACATAAACAATGAAACAGATTATGCCGATGAGCTCATGTGAAAATGTATCAGGTGGTGATTGAAACAATGTTATCAGTATGATTCTGGCTAAATTTGATATTACCACCAGAATATATGATATTGATAAAGATAGTACTATAAATGAAATATTAATCTGACCTTTTTTCTTATGTTGATGATACGTAATAAATATCAATGTTATAAACATTGACAATAAAACCATTTTCAATCCCATACATTCAGAATCAACATGAAATTCATTTTTCCCAATTAGAATAATGTTCCCAGAATAATTGAAATCACTATTAATGAATTGAAGGATATTCGTAGCAATTTTAGTTAACCATAATCTTATCTCAAAGCCAACTACCTCAGATAAAAAAATTGCAACCGGTGAGACAATTATTACGAAAAACAAAGGGATAGAACTTAATTTCCCATATTGAAATTCATAAATAAAAAATATGGAACAAATGAATGCGAAAAAATATATTGAGCTAAGCTTTAGAAAAGGATATAGAAGGAAAAGTATAATTGCAATAATTCCGTATCTAATGGACTTCGTATTATCTTGTTTCTTTATTACAAATGGCAAAACCAACAGTAATAACAGAAAATTAAAGTCAAACCTTACATAAAATGCAAGCTTTTGAAATGCTAACAGAACGAATATGGAAATTAAAGCTATGGTTATGAATAGCTTGGTTTTTACAAAAGTGGTTAAGCTTATTTCCATTTCACAAAGTGTAATGTCTTTTTCTTGAAGAATACGAAAATTAGAATTCCAATAAATAAAAAGATTAATAACCATTCCCCAGGTTCTGGAACTGCTCCAGAAGATTTAACCGATGCATTTTTTAGGCTATTTTCATTTTCAGGTATATCAAATCTTTCATAATCCTTTTTTGTTTCAAGTACTATTAGACTTGAAACAGGGCTTACAACGTAAGCTTCATTTGCTATCTCTACTAAATCATCGATATATTCCTTATTTTTATTGAAATAATTCCGCCCCATCTGTTTCATAATGGTATTATATGCAAAAAGTCTCAATAAGTGGTCTGGTGCTTTTGGTTGAACTTGGTTTGTGTCCTTATGAATACTTATACCTGCTATATCCAGATTTATTGTTGACGAATCTGTGTTATATTGATAAAAATATTTCTCATTGATGATTTTTGATAATTCAGATATGTCGCCAGAATGAAAATTAATTATTTGAAATTCTTTTAATGACTTTAAATATGGCGATGTTATTTCGCCAAATTGAAAGAGGTTTACCTTTTCATCGATTGAATTTATCTTTTTAATGAGTTCGCTTAAAAAATCACTACCTTCTAAATCAGATAAGTTTGGCGAAAGTTCTGTAGATTTAGAAATAACAAGTGAGTTATTCCAATCAGAGATTTCATTAAATGGAAACAGACTAAAATTTTTGCTGCCAATTACTTTGTAAATTTCAGCTTCATTTTCCTTGTTCAGCTTCATGAGTTTATCATGATGTACGAATATCTGTTTTTCGGAAAATATTTTCAGCAACTCATTATATTCTGATTCTGTCCAGCTTTTATTCACATCTAAATAAATGTTTTCAGGATTAAATTTATATATCTGCTTATCAATTTCTTTTATTGCATATGAATGTTCATTAAAAAAGAATTCATTTTTAGATAATTCGGTAGCCTGACAAGACACTTCCCAATATGGCCTGAACTTTCCATTATAAACAAAATTGTTTCCCAGTCCTTTATTAAATCCATTCGGCACTTTAATATTTTCAATATCATTTTCTGATTCAAATACAAGCTGACTTGTTTCCAATATATCATGTGTTACAGGTCCATCAAAATATACATTTTGGAGCGTTAATATATCATCAAGCTTTTCAAGAGGTGTTGTGATTCCAATTTTGAATCTCCTATTTTCTTTTGGAGTGCAAGGAAAAACTGTTACAGTTAGGGTATTTCCTTCTTGCCAATGCAACAAAGCCGGGTCTCTTCGTTCAACACCAACAATGCTAACATATGCGCTATCAGCTTTTGATTTTGTCGTTAATCGGGATTTTTCTTCTTTTCCGTCAATCCAAAGTGACAATGAAGTGGCCACAGAACCTTCCGGTAAATAAAAAGTAAAGGCCGCTTCCTGTTGGTTATTTTCCCATTGACTATAGTTCTTTACTGTAATTATTTTTTCTGAATAAGCTAAACGATAATCCGGGAAAATTTTAATGTTATTAAGAACCTCAATTGTACCAATATTTCTTCCTGACCATAATTTTCTCTGAGCTAAATGTCTTGCATTAAATTGTGATTTTAAGATTTTTACTCTGGTATCTCTATCAAGATTAATGTCGCCAAGAATAGCTAATCCAATATTCACCAGAGGGTCGTGCCTTTTTACTTCATCAAATATTGTATTGCCCCAAGCTCCCCACATATTTTTAAAAGTGTCATATGCTAAATTTCCTTTTATAATTTTCTGGGAAAATTTATCTGTTGGCATATCCTGACAAAGCAAAATCCATTCTGGCAAAGTATTATCTGGCCTGGTAATGATTGATGAAGTTGATTTATGAATTTCGTTTTTGAAATTACTCCATTGAAATAGAAAAACTATGGTTATGGAAATTGGAATTATTATTCCGGAATAAAACAGTGCTTTTTCAGTTTTCGATTTTTTCAGTTTGGCGTAGATAATTATTGTTGATATTGTTATTAAAAGTGGGATTAATAAATGAATAGTTAATCCGAAAAACATCAGGCCGATTATTGATATATGATAAATGGGAGCTAAATAAACAGCAAAATAAGTTGTCATAACTATGCCTGCTCCAAGGAAAAAGGAAATAGGGTATCTAAGAACTTTTGGTATTTTTTCGATATAACATATTCCAAGAAAAGAAATGTAGAAAAGAATTAAGTAAACCTTTACCCAAAGAGTAAATTGCGCAAATATTACAATCGAATTGTTTAATGTAAATGAGCTAATTGAAAAAAGAACCAATGAAACAATTATTAGTCTCCTATCAATTTGTCTGAATCTAAAAAACGGCCTGTTATTTATTAGAACAATTAAGAAATATCCAATTGAAAAAATGTAATTAACGAAAAATTCTCCACTACCTTCAAAGAAATCTCCATTTACACTGCGTTTTAAACTTGTTAATACTAAAACTACTAGCATTACAGGAATTAATATTAGTCCTGCATTTAATAATTTACTTTTTGATTGTTTAGGCTTCTCCATGATATTATATTTTCAAATCAAAACGTCAATTTATTAGTAGTTGGTGTTCATTCATTCAATTATTTAACCTTTCTTAACGAAATCATTCACTCAAATTGCGATATGTTCTATTTTCAGATAGAGGAAATAAATTAGGAATATTAGAAATTAGGTTTACAGTTCTCTCAATTTCATTTGATAATTTTCTTAGTTCTTTTTTCATAAACTTTGCGTACTTCTGAATGTGAGTTTAATTTGCCATTTTCTGCATCCGATATTCCTTTTTCAATAGATTTTCTTTCTGCATCTGATATTTTGATCCACCAATCTTTTGTTTGGTCTTTTCTAATATCTAATATTTTTTGTATTAAAGAACTATCCTCCAAAGTTACCCAAACATATTTTCGTCATTCTATCCTTTTTTATATTCCGCTTGTGGCTCCGCTGCCATACTTAACTTTTCTTCTGCTTCTCCAACTGTTACCTGCCCATTCATTAGCATAGGCAATAACCAATCTCGTAGAGCGGTGAGTTGTTGGTTTTGCTTCATATTTATTAAAATCTTTTCCATTGAAGGACTAACAGTTTCATCAAACTGCTCTATCAAATCATTATTTGGAATGACAAATTTAAGTTCTCGAATTTTATCTTGTGATAAATTATCTCTTGCAGAACCTGAACTTAAATTGACCAAATATTTATATAAATCTTCAAGACCAAGTTTAGTAAATGTGTGTGCCCAGCATAAGCGTATGCGGACACCTACCTTGATGTTCAAGAAATATTTCAAAAATAGAAATATTTTTTGAAAATAAAAATTGATATTCAATTTGGGTAGGCATTAAATATTTCCAGAGAGTGAAAGTCTCTTACAGGCTGGGTTGGTGAAGCCTGTTAGTAAGTCGCAAGGGTGGTAGCTGCGAAGCTACATCTGAAGGAAGCGAGACTACAAAATCCGGTACTGACGAACAGAAACAGTATATGAGGCTGTTTGAAATGGATAAGCAAGCACATCTTTGCAAAGCCTCTGACCAACAAATTTCAGATAGTAGATACTGAAGGCATCGGAGGAAGGAAAGCGTTTTTACCTGGGGAGGTCTCGGAATAGATTAGTTTTCTATGAGCCGAGAAGTCAGCAGAAGTCATATTAGGTATGGAATACGAGCCGAACCCTAATTATTTAGTGTTGGTATGTTTGCACGTGTTCAGAGCAAACGCATGAAAAAAATTAAAGTAAGTAGGTTTGTTATTTGATTAAAATACAATCCATTACAAATTGCAAAATTGCATTTAGGTTTTAATAAGGTAACAAGCTCAACCTTACTACTTTATTACTATCTTATATTTGTGGCTGTAATTAAAATACTTGCAATCATGCAATTAACTATTTATTTTTTCACTTTTAATAAAATGGAAAATTATTATTATCTTTAATATATATTATTGTTTTCATACGTTTGCCCTGGAACGGGTTTGTTTGATTTTAATAATTCATTATAAAAACCTATATTTCTCCAAAAATGTAAAATTGTATTATGCTGACATTCATTTATTTGCGACTTTGCACCTTTGCGAAAAATAACTGTTTCGTTTTTTTCAGGCCGGATTTAATGAAATCAAAAATGAAAAATTAAGCCTTTACATTCAAGTCAATAAAAAACAAACAAGATTATGCCAGTTAAAAATACTACACAAGCAGTAAAATTCGGAACTTTTCTGGGAGTATTTACGCCAAGTGTTTTAACTATACTTGGTGTGATGATGTATCTAAGATTTGGATGGGTTTTAGGAAATCTTGGTTTACCGCTGACCTTACTCACTGTGGTTCTTGCAAGCTCCATCACTTTTATTACAGGTTTAAGTGCATCTGCAATTGCCACCAACATGAAAGTTGGAATTGGTGGTGAGTATTATATGATTTCCAGAAGTTTGGGGATTCAACTTGGCGGAGCAATAGGAATACCTTTATTTCTCTGTCGGACTTTGAGTTTAACATTATATGCCTTCGGATTAGCCGAATCCATTGCTCCATTTTGGCCAGCAGACTGGGGAGTTCCTCCTGTTCAAATAATGGCAGCACTGATTATTATTTTTGCTACTGCCATTGCCGGCAAAAGCGCAAACTTTAGTTTAAAAATGCAGATACCGATTATGGTGGCTGTAGGAATAAGTGTAATAGCACTTTTTGCCGGAGTTTTCACAGGAGATTTCAATTCTCCTGAAATGGTGCCAAATTATCAACGATCTGCACCTGAAGGATTTTGGTTTGTTTTTGCAGTGTTTTTCCCTGCTGTAACAGGTTTTACTGCCGGAATTGGAATGAGTGGCGACCTGAAAGATTCGAAAAAATCAATACCACGAGGAACAATATTAGCTGTGATAACCGGAACAGTAGTTTATCTATTAATTTTATCGGCTTTGTCGGTAACATCGAAAGTAGATGGTGAAATGTTGGCAAAAATAGATGCTTCGACTCCTCCAATTTGGTCAAAGATAGCCTTTTTTGGTATGGTATTAGTCTATCCCGGACTTTGGGGAGCAATACTATCTTCGGCATTCGGAAGTATCCTCGGAGGCCCAAGAGTCTTACAAGCATTGTCGCTCGATAAAATTGCACCAAAAATTCTGGGACGAACAAGCAGGACAGGCCAGCCAACTATTGCTACCTGGGTAACGGGAGGAATTGCATTATTGGCTGTTACTCTTGGAGATCTGAATGCTGTTGGCCGCTGGGTTACGATATTTTTCCTGACTTTGTATGTCGCAATCAATTTATCTGCGGTTATTGAAAAACTCGTTGGAGATGTTTCATACAGACCTACGATTAAGGTTCATTGGAGCATTTCTCTAATCGGCAGTATAGGAGCAGGAATAGTGATGTGCCTAATCAATCCATTAGCTTGCATAGTTGCAATTTGTTTGGAATTGACAATATATTTTTATCTAAAAAGAAAAGCTTTAAAAAGCAGTTGGGGAGACGTGAGGGCAGGACTGTGGGGTTCGATTGCAAGACTTGCATTGATGAAACTGAAAGAAAAAAATACTCATGCAAGAAATTGGCGACCGAATATTCTTTTGTTTTCTTCAAATCCGACACGATTGATGAGATTGACCAGAGTTGCAAATTGGTTTAATCAAAATAAAGGTATTGTTACTGTTTGTAGAACTTTGGTTGGAGAGTTGGGAGATACAACAGTGAATACCACCCAGATACAATCAGATATGGAACAGGAATTAGTTAATCAGAAAATCAATGCATTTCCAGAAGTTCATATTGTCCCAAATTTCGAAAACGGAATTATCGGTATTATTCAGGCAAATGGTTTTGCAGGAATGCACTCGAATACCGTAATGTTTGGCTGGACAAGCGGTGCTGAGCGTATTCAAAGATTATTCAGGATAGTCAGAACTGTTTCGAAAATGAAAAGAAACAGTATTCTGGCATATGTTCCTGAAATGGAAAAATCATCTACTCACAATCGGATTGATGTTTGGTGGAGAGGAATGCAAAAAAATGGTGATATGATGTTACTTTTTGCTCATTTGTTAAATGCAAATACTGCATGGAGACATGCGAAATTATATGTTCGAACAATAGTTTCCAGCGAAGCAGAAGAAAGCACAATGAATGAAAAGTTAAAAACCCTTATCAGCGAATCGAGAATGGCGGCAGCAAGTGATGTAATTTTGAATAAAAATAATGAAAATGTTACTGAATTAATGCAGCGAAAAAGTAAAAATGCAGATATTGTTTTTGTGGGATTAGCACTGCCACAATTAAATGATGAAATTGAATTTGCAGAAAAATTAGATAATCTCGTTACCGGTTTTAAAGCTACCATTTTAGTAAGAAATGCCGAGTCAACACAGGGAGAACTAATTGAATAATAGGAAACTATTAAATTTAATGATGATAAATAATAAAGAAATATATGGAATTTTTTGTAAATGCTAATGTTAGTGGCAACTTATTATGAGAAAACTATTTTTAATTTTATTGTTAATGCAATGGATATTCTCTTTTGCTCAAGAGAAATCATTTTTTGAAAAGGTGCAGGCTCAAAATGATAGCATTTGATCAATCATTCTAAAGTTAAAATATGATTCAACTAAAGAAAAGTTTGGATTTGTTGATAAGAATGACATATACATCATTGAACCTCAATATAGATGTGCTACAGAATTTATTGAATGTATTGCACTCGTTTCAAAGCGAGATAAAAAAAGTGGACCAAATAGAGGAAAAGCAAAAGATAAGTTTTACATAAATAAGAATAACGAAATAGTAATTGGACTTAGACTGGAGAATAGGCTCAAATGGGAAAACAAAATCAAAAGTAGCCCTCCCAGCCCCTAAGAATATAAAAGCAGAGACAAACTGCTAGGCCGGGCACAATTTTGATGAAAAATCAGGATTGAACACAACTTGATTTCAATAAAAGTGGGAGATAAAGTTTTGCTATGCACTAATCAAAGGCTTTTGTTGTTCTGTTTAGGTAGAGAGAGAGCTATTTTAAAATTATTACTTGTCCCAAAAATGTTTAACTAATTTTTTTTCTCATAATTGTTATCTATAAGAATTAATTGAAGGCTCGCACCTAATACCTAATATTGAACATCCTTTGGTTATTTGAAAATTGAAAGATTATGATTCAGCATGAAGATAAATGAAATACTATAAGAATGTAGTTAATTGAATCATAAGAAAATAAAATATCTCGTGATTTGGTGAGTTATTGATAATATTTAAATTTTATAATTATGACTCGAAATAGTAAAAATGAATTAACAGATAACGAAAAACGAATAATTATTAATAAAGGAACGGAGATGCCTTTTACAGGAAAGTATAATAATTTTAAAGAAAAAGGAACATATATTTGCAAACAATGCGGCAGCTCTTTGTATAATTCTACAGATAAATTTTCATCGAATTGTGGCTGGCCAAGCTTCGATGATGAAATAGAAAATGCTGTAAAAAGAATTCCCGATTCGGACGGAAAACGCACAGAAATTGTTTGTGCAGAATGCGATGCACATCTCGGGCATGTTTTTCTTAACGAGGGATTTACACAAAATAATATGCGTCATTGTGTAAATTCAATATCCTTAGATTTCGTACCTGAGAAAGAAAAATTTAAGACAGCAATATTTGCTGGAGGATGTTTCTGGGGTGTAGAACATTTTTTCAAAAAACAAAAAGGCGTAATTTCGGTTGAATCAGGATATATTGGTGGAAGTATAGAAGATCCAAATTACGAAATTATATGCACAGGAATGAGTGGACATGCCGAAGCAGTGCAAGTTGTTTTCGATCCTTCATTGACAAATTTTGAAATTCTTGCGAGCTTTTTCTTTGAAATTCATGATCCTAGCCAGTTGAATTATCAAGGGCCTGATTTTGGTGAACAGTATCGTTCAGAGGTTTTCTATACTAACGAAAATCAAAAAAATATTGCCAATAAGCTTATAAAAATCTTGCAAAATAATGGATACAATGTTGTTACTAAAGTAACACCGGCAGCGGAATTTTATGTAGCCGAAGACTATCATCAAAATTATTATGAAAGAAATGGAGCATTGCCTTATTGCCATGTTTATACCAAGCGATTTTGAATATAAGCTTACTGATTTAAAACTATTTATAAATTGAAAAGCCAACATTCAATAATTATAAAACAATTATTAATAGTTAATGAGTTGTTCTTTAAGAATCTGTTTCAAAAACTATTCATATTTCAAAGTATCAACAGGTTTGGTTTTTGAAACATTGTTGGCTTTGTAGCTTGAGATAAGCAGAGTAATCAGAATAGCGATGGTTCCTGCAATGACAAAAATCCACCATTCGATGCTTGTTTGAAATGCAAATTCCTGAAACCAATTTTTTATCATTAAATATCCTAAAGGAATTGCCAGAGAATTTGCAATAATTATCAAAATGATAAATTCTTTTGATAATTCTTTAATAATATCATTTTTCGATGCACCGAGAACTTTTCGTATTCCCACTTCTTTTGTGCGTTTTTCAGTAAAAAAGGAGGTTAACCCAAATAGTCCTATACTTGAAATTATTAAAACCAAAATTGAAAGTATTCCAGACAGTTTGCCAAGTTTTTCTTCACCAACATATTGGTCATCTAATTCTTTGTCTAAGAAAAAATACTCAAAAGGTCTGTGAGCCACAAACTTATACCAAAGTTTTTTCACCTCTTTAAGTGCTTTCTGATTGTCGTCTGTTTGAAATCTGATGGCGATATATCTGGTCATTGCATTGTTTTTATATTCTTTCGGAATAAGGTCTAAAACGAAAGGTTCTATTGAATTATGTAAAGAAGTTTCGTTGAAATTTCTAAAAACTCCTATCACTTTCTCCTTTCCAAGCATGGATTGAAAAGTTTTCCCAATGGCATTTTTATTGCTTCCCCATCCAAGATGTCCTACCATCGCTTCATTTATTATAATTGCTTTATAATCGTCCTTTTCAAACTTCTCATCGTAGTCTCTCCCTTCCACTATTTCTATGTCGAATGTTTTTACAAAATCGTGTCGGACAGCAAGAGCCGGATAAAACTGCCATTCGTCTTCCGGTGTGCCTTCTGGCCTGAATTCGTGAGTATTATGATCTCTTCCAATAATGTCGTTCATGGCTGTAACGTGCATTATGTTCGGTACTTCCAGGAGCTTTGATTTGAATTTTGAATATTCCAAAATCAGATTGCTTTTGTAAATTGGAAGGATAACTATATTTTCTTTTCGAAAACCTAAATTTGCTGAACGCATGAAATTCAATTGTTTGAAAATCATTATTGTTCCAATTATTAAGGCTATTGAAATAGTAAATTGAACTATTACTAAAAGTTTACGAGTAAATCCTGTTTTTACTTCATTTATAAGTTTTCCTTTTAGAACATTTGCTGGCTGAAAAGTAGAAAGATAAAATGCCGGATAAATTCCTGAAACTATTCCAATTAAAAATCCTAATGAAATTAATGGGATTAAATTCCTGGTTTCGAGCAAAATGCTTATTCTGAAATCTTTATTTAGAAAATCGTTGTAATACGGTAATAGTAATTCTACCATCAAAATGGCGATAAAGATTGCAGCAAAACTGATAATCACAGCTTCAAAAATAAATTGAAAAATCAATTGTGAACGGTAGGCTCCTACAACCTTTTTTACTCCAATTTCTTTGGCACGGTGGGCAGAAGAGGCAGTGGCAAGATTCATGAAATTAATACAAGCAATTATCAGTAAAAAAAGTGCAATTAATCCTAAAATGTATATATAAATTGCATAGCTGTTTGGTTCAATTTCATAGTCGAGATGTGAATTTAAGTGAATAAGCGAAATGTTTTGCAGATTGAGTGAAATATTGTCTTTCTCTGCATCTTCAAAGTATTTTCTAATGAAGTTTGGAAACTGACTTTCCAAGTCTTCTTCTGCTACATTGTTGTTCAAAAGAACATAGGTCCAACAAGGATTCCACACCCAAGTTGTTGGCAATTTGCCTCTATACATGTATCGTGCAGACGACATTGAAACCAAAAAATCGTAGCGAAAATGCGATTGGGTAGGAGGGTCTTTTATCACACTCCTTACGGTATATTTATAGTAATTATCAACAATAATTGTTTCGTCTATAGGGTCTATATCACCAAAATATTTTTTTGCCATACTTTCGGTAATAATCATCGAAAACGGATCGTCTAAAGATTTTTCGCCTTTGCCGCTTAAAAATTCTATATTGAATATGCTGAAAACCGTAGAATCTACAAAAAATAGTCTGTCTTCAATTTCTTTCATTCTGTCATATTGTATAATGACTTTAGGAAGCTGAAAATTGAAAAATCTAACGTACTCTTTTATCAAATCGGGATACTCTTTTTTTAAGATAGGACCTAATGGAAATGGCTGACTTGAAGGTTTTTCTCCAACTCCATCAAAATTATATTCTCCAGCAATTCTGAATATTTTTTCATAATTCTGGTGATGTTTATCATAGCTCAATTCATCGAAAATATACAAGGATATTAATACAAAACTCGCAATACTGATTGCTAAACCAAAAATGTTTAGCAAGGCATAGAATTTTTGTCTAATTATTATTCTTATTATATTTTTAAAACTTCCAACTATCATATTTTGCAAAAAAACCTTGTTTATTTCACACTAATTATACCATATAAATTAAACAAATACAACTCAAATACTTATGTGCAAATACTTTTCATTTTAGTAAGTTTCTTTGTTCGATACTAAATAATTAATTGTCCGAATATGAACATTAATTATTAGCCGGATACAATAATATAGAATTTGAACTTAGCTTGATTTGATAACCTTCGCCCGGCTCCATATTCCCAATATTATTAACTCCCCATGCAGGCCAATAAACCAAACCTGTTTCATTTTTCACAATAATAATATTTGAACTTATACTGTTTAGCATGCTTTCTATGGGTGCAGCTTGCAAACGCAGATATGCAACCAGATTCCAACCTTGTAATAAATTTATTGGAAAACTTTCTGGAAATATCATCGAACCACTAATAGTCAGTATATTAGAATTTGACATTTTTATTTGATAGCCATCGCCTATTATTAATTCTCCAATATTATTAATATTATAGAGAGGCCAATAAACCAATCCAAGACCGTTTTTAACAATTATCACATCGCTAGCAATAGAAGAAAAAATGCTATCGGCAATTTGATACGATGATTGAATATATGTCGAAAAAATATTCCAGCCTTGTGAAAGTTGAATTTGTTGATTTTGGAAATTTAATGAAACTAATTCTGCAATACCGCTCATTCCATTAACCATAAACATAGAGTTGTTTGGAAAAATTACAGTATTGTAAGTTGCAGTTGCATCGTATTCTTGTCCGTTTGAAACTTCCCAAACTTTCCAATTAAATTCTTCACCGATAGCAAAACCATCGTTTCCTACATCTTCGCCCCATGCTGCGAGCGATGTTGTGCTGCCTTCCCAAATTGTGTATCCTCCACACACCAATGTTCCAATAGAATCGTAGAAAACTCCAAGAAAACTTCCCGGTGAGATTGATACTCCTGAAATATTTATATTGGTATTATCTGGAATTAAAATGGTATGATTTGTTCCGGTTACGGAGTATGTCCAATCAGGAAGTAAAACTTTCAAGGAATCTATTCCGCTCATTCCATTAGGTACATAAGCTTCACTATTTGGAAACATGCTAGTGTTATATATTGCTGAAGCGCCGTATTCCATTGCTTCTGAAGCATCCCAAATTCGCCAATTAAAAATTTCGCCATTTTCAAAACCATCGTTCCCAACATCTTCGCCCCATGCGGCAATTGAAGTAGTTGTTCCTAACCACTGCGTATATCCTCCGCATAAAAGTGTACCGAGCGAATCGTAAAATACTCCAATATAATCACCAACTGCAATTGGCGAATTGTTTATAATAATACTTGTATTTTGGGGAATTAAAATTGTATGATTCTCTCCTGTAACTTCATATGTCCACGCAGGGCTGATTGCTGGTGAAAAAGTAATATTTATATCATCGAAATTTAGGCAACCATTTATGTCTGTAATAGTTACAGAATAATTGCCTGTCGCATTTGCTGAAATATTTTGGCTTTGATGTCCTGTATTCCAAATATATGAACTAAAGCCTAAACCTGCATTTAGAGTTAATGTTTGTCCTAAAACCAAACTTGTATCTGCACCAATAAATACTGTTGGTAAAGGATTTACAGTTATCATAATATCGTCAATTTCAGTATTTCCGAGCGAATCGGTAACAGTTACATAATATGTGGTTGACGTATTTGGCATTACTATAGTGGAGGGCAAAGTATCGTTGTTGCTCCAACTGTAATAATATGGCGGATTCCCACCAAAAACAGATGCAGACAATACTGCAGAATCGCCCATACAAATATCTTTATCGATACCGGCATTTACTAAAAGTGGATTAACGCTGCTAACAATTTCTACAGTATAATCGTGAGTTTCACCATAAGTGAAAGTTGCACATGGATCTGCGCTGCTTGCAGCATAATTTACTCTAACTCTCATTCTGTGAGAACCACTGGTTACTAACATTGGGACTGTGAGCGAGGTAGAATAATTAGTATTCGATAAGCTTAAATAAAAATCTGTAATTAAAAGTTCCGAAGCCTCAAAGAGATAATTATTATTGAAATCTACCCATAAAGACAAATATTGGTTAGCATAGCCGGTTGTTACATTTATAGTATATGTTTGACCGGTAATTAATGAAGTAGATAAATTAGTATAATCTCCGTATCCATTTGTGCTACACCCTGTTGAGTGATTTATTGAATCAAGCTCAAAATCTTCTATCCCATCTCCATAACTACAATTTGCAGTTGGTTGGCAATATGTTAAAGGTATGTTCTCAACTGAATAAAAAATTGTATCATTAAAATGAAAAGTATCAGTAGGCAAATTTGTAAAAACCTTAAAATCATATTGTCCAATTGCTGATAAATCGGCAGTAGTATTAAAAGTATAAGTTAAAGTATTCCCTGAAAGTATCACTGTATCAACTAATTCTGTAACAACAGTAGAATTATTAACTAAATAATTTATATCAAAATTTGAAACTGGATTACTTCCAAAATTCTTTATTTCAACTTCAACAATTTCATTTGAACCTAAACTTATATAACTAATCGGAGAATTTACGGCAGTTACTCCAATATCAATATCGGGAACTACAATTGGAGGAAAAACAATATAATCAACATATGCACAATCGCTACCCGTTGAAACCGAGCCGTCTTTATCATATACCCATTTCAGAGTGTGATACCCACTGCTAATTGGAAAGCTTACATTTTCCCAACTTAGTTCTCCTGCCCAATGATCAAGCATAATATTGTCGATATAAAATTCTAAATAATCGTATGATGTTTCTGAAGATACCTTTCTGAAAAATGAGATACTATCGCTTGTTAAAACATAAACTGAAAGTTCAAATTCTGAGCTTTGAGAATCGCTAATATCACCGGATTGAATAGAATATAATCCATCATATGATTGGTTTAATGTAATAAACCATGGCAAATCGCCACCTGTTTGCCAAAAAAACTGGTTCAAATTGCTTGTTTCCCAGTTTTCAAAAATAAGCCCAATTGATTTTGCAAAATCTTTTTGATGTGAATAATTTCCTGAATTTACATTAGCTTGAAAATTCACAATTGTTGGAATAATAGCATTTTGGTTCACACTAACACTGAAAACGGCATTTACCGTCTGTAAGGCAGCAAGGTTTGTAAAGATAACAGAGCTTGAAACTATATTTATATCAATACTTGAACTCGACAATGTGCAAGTTGTATTTAGTGCATTGCTGTTTCCAATATTTGCTATCGGAACAATAATATCAACAGTTTCGCCCGGATCTAAAGCTCCATTGCTATTTCCGTTTGCATCTGAAACAACAATATTCCCAATATTTAGTTCGGGTGCATTTGCTGAAATTGAAAAACTACTTGTCCATGTACTGTCCGGGTTTGTAGCAATAATTTCAAAATTGATTATATGTTCATTAGGAACAGAATCCGATATTTGAAATGCAAAAGCATCAGTTATTCCAACAGTAGAATTTGCAGAAATTGTTCCATAAAATTCTAACGAATCTAAAATATTTATATAATTATCAGATGATGATAATGTACAATTGACAGAATTTGCCGAATCTAATCCCACATTTTTTACATCTACCTTCAATAAAATTAATTCATCGAAATCAGCATTTCCATCAGCATTTCCAAAATTGTCGTTAATTAAATAAGATTCATAAGTAATATACGGTCCTGCCGGAGGAATAATTATAACCGATTCAGAATATCTATAAAAATTTTGTTTGGTTACGGTAATTCTTAAATCTCCTCCCGGAATTTGTGGTGAAATAGAAATTGCAAGAGGCAAACCTGTACCTTCAGCTACAGCCAAAATTTCATCATTACGAGTTAAAGCAATTGTAGCTCCTGGATTGGCTGTAACAGTAAAAAAGGTAACACCACTATATAAAGCTAAATCGTGAGAAACAGTAAGCGACTGAGGTACTTCAGAGTAAACTGTAGTGAAAGCATCCCCATGATGATGAAACAAATGATAAGTAACTGCCTTGCTACTTGAGTTGTATGGAAATGCAGATGCCTGCAAATAATATTTTCCTGACATATTTGCAAAGCAGGGCATCAACGTGTGTTCTCCTGTATATCCATAACCAGGATCAAAATCAGGCCACATATAGTCATACATTCCCCAAACAAAGGCATCGTTTACAAAGGAATATGAATTTGCAGTGGCAGCAATTATACCTAATGCACCATACTGATGCCTATGAAATGCTTCAGCAAAACATTCAGAGCTGGCATCGAATGCACCTGTTTGACAATTTATTGAAAATACAAAAGTTGGGTCGATATTATATAAATTACTAAGGTCGCTGTTGTGATAGCTTGGGTCTCCCCATCCTGTTGTGCCTCCATGGTCGCGGTGTTGTGTAATGAATGCTCCATTGTTTATTGCTGCATTAATTCCGGCAGCATCTCCGGTCCAGTCGGTTAAGTAAGATGGTAAATTTGGAATATATGACAATCCGTTTGGTCCGAAATAATTAACAACCATTCCGGTATTCGAGTTTGTTGACCACGAAGCAGGTGCGGAACTTGTACCGGAATATTCTCTTACGGGAGTTTTCCCTAATTCATTTTCGAGAAAACCATATAAAATTTCTGTGCACATTATAAACCACCTATCAGATTGCCAACCTCCTGCAATCAACGGATTTTTATAATAACTATTTGAAATTGGGGGCTGCCTTTCGTAATCTAAAAACTTCCCTACCATAGTAGCAAGATGTGTAGAATTTTGTGCAGTAATTCTTGCGAATGCTATATCCGGCAGGTTGTCGCCATCTACATCTGCATAAATATTGTCGGAGGCACAATAGCTGTTATATTCCGGCGAAATAATTGTGCTTCCTGTAGTTCCATAGTCGCCAAGCAAAAGTACTGCCACCGGCGGAATTGTCCAATTATTATAGGCATTGTTTATATAATTTTCAATTAATGTTGTTGAGTTCCCACCAATTTGAGTTGTTGTAATTATTCCGGTTTTTATCCCTTGCTGAATTCTCCAGTTTTTTATCGAATCTGCCCATGATAGAAAAGCGGCATCGTCTGGTGCAATTATCAGATATTCAAAATCTTGTGTTGTATTTGTACTATAAGAAATTTGGCTTGAAAAATCAATCGGTGGCAATGAATTATAATTCAAAATATGACTACTCAATATAGGCTCGAACCATCTGTTTCGATAACGATTGTTGCCGAATTGTCCGTTCCCTCCATGAAATGAAACTTCAACAACAATATCTCTGTAAATCAACAATCTTTTCGAAACCGGATTGTATTGAAATGGTGTAATCCCAAGCATAACAACATCCACAGCACGAATTTTTTTCTTTTCAGAAAGCTGAATATTTTTTTTAGGGTAAAAACTATTGTCCTCATAAATAGAATTATCTTTAATATATTCAACAGGATTGTTGTCTGTAACTAACGGAATTCGTTGAGCTGGAAGCAAATCTATATTTTCAAGGGTATCAATTCGCATCGAAATAATATTTATACTGGCATTAGAATTTTCAGGAATCGCAATATATCTTCCATTTCCCGGAATATCAGGGGCACCTTCGTTGTTTGGCAAAAAACTTCCCGGTAACTGTAGTTTTTGCATACTGTCCCCGGCTACAATAAAATCTTCGAGAAAAAATTCATTTATCGAAAAAGAAACTATTGCACTTGCCGAGCTTTCTTGTTTTATAGAAAATCCTTGTGTTGCCCAACTATCTTGATATTGAATTGTTTGAACCTGAGCTGCGACATTAAAAATAAATGTAAAATTTAGTAACAATACTAAAATAGCTATTATCGTTTTGTTATTTAAGCATTTCATATTCATATCATTAATATATTAAATTTAACTCTACGAATATAGGGTTTTTATGTTTGTTAATTTGATTTTGGTTTTAAAAAATAAAAAGTCTGATTTATTAGAGGTTGGACCAGTTGTGAAAAATATTAATTTAGATAATTTTGCATTTTTAAATAAATAATAAATATTGTTATGAAAAAAATTATCGGTTTATTCTGTTTTAAACTCATTATAATCTCATCATTAGTTTTATCGCAAAATTTTGTGTCTGCACAAAATAGGGATGTAAAAACCAATGTTATTCAATACGTTATGCCAAATGGCCTCACGATAATATTAAATGAAGACCACACCAAATCAGAGATATTTGGGCTTGTTGTAACAAAAGCCGGTGGGAAAGACGATCCTGCCGATGCTACAGGAATGGCTCATTATATGGAACATATGTTGTTTAAAGGCACCGAACAACTCGGAACTACAAACTGGGAAGAGGAAAAACCATATATCGAAAATATTTTCGCATTGTACGACCGTCTTGGAGAAACGAAAGATGATGAAGTTCGTGCAGCCATTCAGAAACAAATAAACGAAGAGTCTGTCAAAGCCAACGAATTTGCAATTCCAAACGAATTGTCAGGCATAATTAAAGGAATTGGCGGAACCGGAATGAATGCAAATACAAGTCCCGACCGAACTGTTTTTTTCAATACTTTCCCATCAAATCAATTAGAAAAATGGTTAGAGATTTATAACCATAGATTTGAGAATGCCGTTTTTAGGTCTTTTCAGGCAGAGCTCGAAGTTGTGTATGAAGAAAAAAATCTATACTCCGATATGTTTCAAACTCGATTGTTAGAGAAGTTTCAGTTACATTTTTTCAAAAATCATCCCTATGGACAGCAAACCCTTATTGGGACTATTGATGATTTAAAAAATCCATCGCTAACAAAAATGTATGATTTTTATAAAACATACTATGTAGCAAATAATATGGCTTTAGTTCTTTCAGGAGATTTTAATCCGGCTGAAGCCCGAAAACTGATTGAAAGAAAATTTGGCAAATGGCAAAGCGGAAATATTCCGGAACGAATTGTTTATCACGAAGAACCTTTCAAAGGGCGTGAGTTTGTTCAAATGAAATTGAGCCCGATAAAAATAGGAATGCTTGGCTTCAGAACTGTTCCGGCCGGGCATCAAGACGAAATTGCACTACAAGTTTGTAATCAGATTTTATCTAATCCGAATCAAACCGGATTGTTAGACAAACTGTCGTTAGATAATAAACTTTTGGCAGCAATGACAATCCCTATTCCTTACTACGATCATGGGGCTACTGTGATTTTTATAGTGCCAAAAATTGTTGGACAAAAGCTTGAAAATGCAGAAGACTTAGTTATGAACGAAATAAAAAAGCTAAGAAATGGAGAATTTGATGACTGGATTATTCCTGCCGTGAAACAAAGCTTATATGTTGAACATTCGCTTTCTATGGAAGACAACGATAGTAGAGCTATACAATTTGCCGAAAGTTTTGCTCAAGGCAGAAAAGTTGAAACGGTTCTGGAATTTACAAAACGTCTTGACAGAATTGCAAGGGAAGATATTATAGAAGTTGCTCAGAAATATTATGGCGACAACTATCTTGCTTTTTATTCAAAAATGGGTTTTCCAAAAAAGGAAAAAATTGAAAAACCGGATTATCAGGCTATTCCTTCAAAAAATGAAGTAAAATCTAATTTTGCCCAAAAACTTGAATTAATTCCTACAAAAACCCCAAAACAATCTTATTTCTATTTCGAGGAAGATGTTCAGCATAAAGAGATATCAAATGGTGTGAATTTATTTTACACAAAAAATCCTGTGAATGATATTTTTTCAGCGACAATTAAATATGGTATTGGAAATGAGAAACTTCCTATGTTGAAGTATGCTTCGGAAATTATGAATTATGCCGGAACAAAAAAACATTCGGTATCGGAACTGAAAAATGAATTTGCCAAAATCGGTTGCAACTACTACATATCAAGCGACGATAGTTACTTGACAATCAGCGTAGAAGGATTAGAGAAGAACTTTAAATCAGCCATAATTTTAATCAATGATTTGATAAACAGCCCTGTTCTCGAAGAAGATAAGCTAAAAATATTGTACGATGGCGAAAAAACAAATAGAAAAATGGAACGCTCCGAACCTGATAATGTAGCCGATGCACTTTTCGAATTTGTTCGTTTCAAATCTAAATCCCAATATCTTGACAGACTTTCGTTGAAAGAAATAAAAAATCTTGACACAAAAACTTTAAAAAAAGCTTTTAAAAACGCAACGAATTTCGAATCAAAAATTCATATAGTTGCTCAAGAAGATGTAAATTTAGTGCATCAGATTGTTCAAAACTCATTTGCCCCTAACAAAAATATTGCGATTAGCGAATCTCCAATTGTTAGGGATTCGGAAGTTCATAAAGAGAACACAATCTATTTTGTAAACAAAAAGAGTGCAACACAAAGCAAAGTCTATTTTTTCGGTAATGGCAAGGTTTTTCAGAAAGAAAAAGAAGCAGATATTGATGCTTTCAATTTGTATTTTGGAGGAGGATTTTCAGGAATTGTTTTACAGGAAATTCGAGAATATCGTTCGTTGGCTTACAGTGCCGGCTCGCGTTACACTATCCCTGTTTTGGAAGGTAAGCCATCAAATTTTATTGGATATGTTGGCACACAAGCCGATAAAACAAACGAAGCAATTGATGTTTTTTACGAACTAATTAAAAATATGCCAGAAAAGCCGGAAAGAATTGAAATGGTTAAACCATATTTAATTCAGAAACTTTCGACTGACCAACCTGGCTTTAGAGACCTTAGTCAAAAAATAGAAAGCTGGAAACTCAAAGGTTATACCGAAGATCCCGCAAAATTGAAATCGAAAATGTATGAACAATTAGAATTTGAATCAATAATTCAATTCTATATCGAGAACATTCAAAACATTCCTATTGTAATAGCAATTGTTGGAAACGAAAAGCAAATTGATTTAAAAAGAATTGAAGCTTACGGGAAAATTGTTAAAATTAAAGAGAAGGACTTGTTTTTAAAATAGGAATTTCCTTTATTCCAAATTATGTATTTTGCTTTGAAAAATGCCTAAGTTGGGTTGTGTCTTTCATTCATTTACAAAACCATTGGATTCAACTTTTTTATTAGAACCAATCAGGCTATTTTGTTAAATATGTTTATTGTTGACTAATTGTATTTAGATTTGCAAATGAAATAGAATCAATCCAAACTTGTCAATCGTTTATCTCTGTTCCTTTCTAACTATTCTTTTTTATTAATAATTTATTAAATTCTTGGGCAAAGTATTTTGAAAATATCTCAGCTCCCTCCGGATTTAGATGACTTGCATCAAACATATATTTAGCATTATAGAATTCAGGGTATAAATTGGGATTTGCAAGATCAATTCTGTGTACCTCATCAATGAGATTGTATAGTGGAATAAGTTCCCTATATTGACTTAATTGCATACGGGGTTGTAGAAAAAAAACTAAATGAATGCCTTTTTCTTTAGATTCTTCTATTAGCGAATTAACTTTATCTAAATAAGCATAATTCAACAGATTTGAATTTATATTTCCATTATAAAGTTTCTGAATTTTCTTCTCTTTTCGGTCAACTGAGTTAGTATCCCTCAAAAATAATTCCCTTCTTCTTATCATGCCTGGTGCATCTTCATAAAGACCAACAAACCCATCGTAATTTTCTCCAAGGATACCTTCTAAGTCTTCATCAGATAAATTCCATTTCGTTCTTTTTATGTTGTCAAGCGCTGTGACTAATCCAATATTAAATATGTTCTCAGCAAATGAAATAGTATGGTTTTTAATTGCAAGCATTTTGAGAGTGTCAGGAAGTAATGAATTATTAATTACATTTAGTGTAAAAATATATGATATGGGCGAATACCAATATCTTTTCCGGGTGGTATGCAAGTGTTCAGTATGACAAGGGTCAATTTTGGCTAAATCAATAAAGGCATATTCAATATCCAGACCATCAAGTTTAAGAATGTTATCATAAATATGAAAAGTTTCAGGTGGCATTGTACTTTGACTGCCCAAATTAAATGATCGAATGTCTGCATCTGTAACAATTCGGTCGAAAGTAGTTGGAATTAATTGTTTATATGTTGTACTTGCTCCAATGAAAATAGCATTGTATTTATGTATGTCCTCTTCAAGCTGATCTTTCTTAATACTGATGGTAGCATTTCCCCAGGTTTGATCAGGTAGTAGAATATGTCTGATAAAATAATTTGTACATAATGTCAGGAACATTATTAAAATAATTTGTAAAATAATCCTAATCATAAAATTATATATTAGTTTTTAACAAAGTTTTTTTCTCAATATTTTTTATTTCTCACGATTTCATTAAACTTTTTAGCAGCAAGTTTTGTAATTATTCTGGCCCCGTCAATATTTAGGTGATTGTTATCGTATGCATATTCTAATGAATATAATTCTGGATAAAATCTACAATCAGCCAATTCAATTTTATGTTCATCATCAATTTGCTGCATTAGTGGAATATATTCTTCATATTGTTTGACTGCTATCTTAGGATTAAGGAAGAATATTAAATGTATTCCTTTCTCTTCTGAGAGTTCAATAAGTCTGTTTATTTCATATAAATGAACTAAGTTGCAATCAAAGCTTTTTCTATCGTACTTATTATACTTCATTTCCATTTGGTTGAGTTTTTTCTGCAATCTAGCCGGATCTCTTTTGTAATATTCATTTTTACCTTTTTTTAAATCTTCCACATAATATCCTTTAAATCCGTCATCAAACTCACCAATAATACTTTTTACTTTCCTTTCATTCAATTCATATTCTTTTTGCAAAGCACGTACGTAGGATTTAATCAAGCCAAAATTGAAAACATTTTCAGCAAAAGATATAGTATGATTTTTAATTTTGTGACTTTTTTCATCTGATGATTCAAATGATTTGGATGACATTAATGATTTTATTGCAAACAAGTATGCACTTGGAGTGTACCAATAGCTTGCTCTTGCTGTATGCAAATTTTCATCAAGAATTTTAAAAATATCTCTTAATTCAATAATTACATAATCAATATTAAGGTCTTCCTCATTAATAAGATATTCATAATAGATGTAGGTTTCAGGAGGTGCAAAACGACCAGTGCCTAAATTAAACGACCTAACCTCAAGATCAGGATCAATTTCTTCATCGAACACACTTGGCATTAAATGTCTATAGATTGTACTTGATCCAATGAAATAGGTGTTGAATTCATCACCCTTTTCTTTTATATACTTAGTTTTGATATGCACATTAAAGTTTCCCCAAGTCTTTGAGACAAATGATTTCCTAATCAATTGGTTAATAATCAAAACAGCAGTTATGATAATTGCCATTTGACTTATCAATTTTATTATTCCGAATGTATTCTTAAATTTCGGCGTTTTCATTTTTGTTCATTAGAGATTTTTATAGTTCCTGCGATGTCTCAAGTTTGCAATTGTTGAAATTTTAGTTTAATCTATGAACTTATCTATTCGATTAAATATATCAGTATTCAACGTAAAATTCCATTTATAAATATTACTTTTATTCTTCATTGCTAATTTCCTTTGATTAGTACCGAAATATTTCACTATATACTATATTTAATTCTTGAATTATTATACTTCTTATTTTGTTCAACATTTAAAACTGAAAATAAATAAACTCTTTTTCTCCAAATTCACCGAGATTAAATATTGCAACCAAAAGTAGAACATATACTGCCCATCTGATAACAATTGGTTTTTGAGCTACAACTTTAATTATGTTATAATTTGCCTGCATATGTTCAATAATGAACAAGAAAGCAACCAGAATGAAACTCATCTGCAAATTATAATCACTTAGGAAATCTTGCCAAAATGCACTAAAACTTAGTCCCCGTACCGCATTCCCCATTAAAATAAATGAATCGTTAAGGTTGGCTGCACCAAAGAATAATGTAGCAAAGCTTACTAGTAATAAGGTTGTGATAATTCCTAATACTTTTTGCAATCCTGGAATTTTCGAAAGCCCTATCCGTTTAAATAATTTATGTCTGCTTTTATCAGTCATAATTTCAATTAGCTGGAATAGTCCGTGCAATACTCCCCATATTACAAATGTCCAGTTGGCTCCATGCCAAAGACCACTGATTACAAAAACGATGAAAATATTATAATACCATCGCCATTTCACAACCCTGCTTCCACCTAATGGAATATACAAATAATCTCTGAACCATGTTGTTAAAGAGATATGCCATCGTTTCCAGAAATCGTAAAATGAGCGTGAAAAAAGAGGAAAGTTAAAGTTTTTCATCAGGTCGTAGCCCAAAACACGTGCAGCTCCTCTGGCAATATCGGTATAACCTGATAAGTCATTATAAACTTGTATATATAGCAAAATTGAAGCTACAATAATATGCCAACCTTCAAAACTGTCTGGATTCATAAATACTTTACCAACATATAGGGAAAGAGTATCAGCAATAACAACTTTTTTGAAAAATCCCCAAACCATTAGCTTTACTCCACTAACAACCCGATTTCTTTCAAACTTTACTTTTTTGTAGAATTGAGGTAACAATCTTGTGGAACGTTCTATTGGTCCTGCAACTAACTGCGGAAAGAATGCTACATATAATCCAAAGCGCACCGGATTCCTTTCAACCTGACCGCTACCATTATATATATCAATAGAATAGCTAAGGGTTTGAAAAGTATAGAAGGAAATCCCTACCGGCAGTAAAGCATCGAACTCGCCAATTCCATAGAACAAATCGAAACTTTCAAATACTGCCCGAGTGGCATCGTTGAATAAATTGAAATACTTAAATCCAAAAAGTATTCCAAGGTTAACAATTAAACTTAGGTATAAATATTTCCTTCTTTTTTTCTTCTCAGGAATTTTACCCATTTGCAAGCCTGCCCAATAGTCAATTATTGTTGAAACAAGTATTAGAATTATATATTCTGCCTTCCAGCACATATAGAAATAGTAACTTGCAGCCAGCAACAATATCATTCTCAGCTTGTGAGGCAAGGCATAAAATAGTATAAATACTATTGGAAAGAACATCAGGAAATCGAGCGAATTAAATAGCATTATTAATTTTCTTTATTTTTAATTATTCAGCTTTAGATGTTTTATTATTTTTAATTTTTATCTACTATCAAAGTTAAATCAAATATTTACAAATTATTATCGCAAACTTATTCTTTATTATTTTCATTATTTCAGTAAATTTGGTGCTAAATTTATAATTTTCTTTAATATCAAAAAATAAATTATTAGCTAATTATAGATTTTATCAGTTTTCAAACTTAAATTTTTTCTAATAATTTCTTAAGTTTTTTCTTATCATTTTTTCCATTCGCGGTTATTGGAATCTTATCTATATTATGTATTTCTGAAGGAAGCATATATGATGGCATTTTCTTTGCAAGATTTTCAGATAAGGTTGAAATATCATTTTTGTAATCCTCAATAAAAAGATGGATTGATAAGTTATCCATTTCATTGGTTTTTGTAATCACAGCTATTTTTTGAAGATTGCTAATATTTTTTACTCTTGATTCTACCTCTCCGAGTTCTACTCTATAACCATCAATTTTTACTTGTTCGTCAACTCTCCCTACAAAAACTAAATTTTTATTTTCATTAACAAAGCCTATATCACCAGATTTATATCCATTAATTAATTTATCGTCATATTCAATTTGTATGAATGATTCCATAGTTTTTTTATCATCTTTCCAATAATGATTTGTAACTAATTCTCCACATAAAAGCATTTCGCCTTTTTCACCGTCTGGTAAAACATTGTTTTCTTCATCAATTATTAAAACAAATGAGTTGTCTAAAGATTTACCAATTGGCATTAATCCATTATATATTTCCTTTTTTGTTTCGCTTGGATGCCATTTATAGCTTGTGCAAAAGATAGTAGATTCGGTAGGTCCGTAAACATTTTCAATTGCCCCATTTGGCATGCACTTAGACCATTCCGACATCAATTCGTCCGATAGAGCTTCACCTCCCGACAAGAAGTACTTTAAATGAGGTAAATCCAATTCAGAAAAATATGGTTTGAGATATGTTACTAATGAAGGGACAACATTTGCAAATGTGATCTTTTTTTCTTCCATAAGATTGTAAATGTTGAAATAATATACTCCTTCGAGAGGAACAACATAAAATGAAGCTCCAATTGAAAGGGCTGTAACTATACTTATCAAGAAAGCGTCAAATGTTAATTCAAACATTTCCAAAAATCTATCATCCTCGTTTAGTTGATAATTCTTTTTATCAGTCATAAACGAAAGGAAGGAATTCAGATTTTTGTTATAAATTGGAACTCCTTTTGGTTTTCCGGTACTTCCTGATGTAAAAATCATGTAAGCCAAACTGTTTTCTTCAATTGCAGGAATTGCATCAATAATTTTTGCATCATTTATTAAAGAAGTTTCGATTGACTTAACTTTTTTATTGCTTGCTTCAATTTCAACATTTTTTTTGTTCGACTTACTTACAAGAATTGTATCTATTTCAGAATCGGAAACTATTTCTGCAAGTCGCTCAACAGGATCTTCTCCATTCAAGGGAACAAAAGCTATACCAAGTGAAAAAATTGCCAACAATGAGGCATAGGTATATATGTTTCGCTCAGTTAATATTCCTATCAGTTTCTTGTTGTTTTGGGTCATTATTAGTTCTGATCGAATATTGCTTACTATTATTAACAGTTCATTGTAAGTATATTCCCTGTCATCAACAAAAACTGCTGTTCTATCCGGGAATATTTTGCAATTTTTCAGGAAATAATGGATAGTTGATTTTTCTGTTTTCATATAAATATTTCAATAATAAAAATTGACACAAATTGTAATAGTATTATTTCATTCGTAATGTATCTTCTGTATTAATCTAAAAATTCTTTGTATTTTGTTTTCCCTAAAACTTCTATGAGCTCTTCAGCATTTTCGATAAAATCTTCAAACCGATTTGGTGCAATTTTCATATGATCTGTATGAATTTCTGAAGTAGGTATTTCTAAATATTCGGTAATTTTATCAACTGTTGCTTGTTGAGATTCCTGATTCATCAGATCTTCTTCATAAGTAAAACTTATATGGGGAAGATTTCTTAGTATATTTACTTCAGACATTCCTTTCTTTTCGGTTGACTTTAGCTTATTTAATAGTCTGTCTATATCAATAGTCATTTTATCCTTAGCAATATTTTCATTACCTGAAAACATGTGGAACGTTCCAAGATGCCTTGCATACATTCCGGAGAGCACTTGTCTTAAAATATTTTGTCTTTTCAGATGAATAAGTTTGAATCCTTCTTTTAATAAACGCGAAATAAACTTGGCTGGCTTGTCTATTTCTTGTACATCAATTAAATGATAAAGAAGCAATTTAAATCCATAAACTTCTTTAGTAGAAAAAGCCTGACGACATTTTGTAAAGAGAAATGGATTTTGTACCTTATGTATCAAAGCTTCGCCTTCGCAATGTATTTTTGGATTTGCATTTAGAAGGCTTACAAGAAGAGTGCTGCCACTACGACCTAAGCCAAAAATGATGAATTTCGTTTTTGGTAATTTAGAAATATTCTGAACATATTTAACAAAAGTCTTCAGCTCTCTTTCAATAGATATATTCTTATCTTCATTTTTATTTTGGTTTACCTCCTCATTAGTATTAATATCTTCTTTTTTTGTTTGTATATCTTCTGTTTTCATCGTCTTCTATTGCTTAATAAAATAATTCAAAATCATAGTTTATTTTATTATAATAATTTTATTGATTGTGTATATTTCTTTATTAAAAACTTTCACCAAATAAACATTTGCCGGAAAATCAGAAATATCTAATGTCAGTTTCTGTTCATTATCAAGCGTAATACTTCTATTGAATAAAATATTACCCATAAGATTTGTGATAACAATATTGTATTTTGTATCAGCTACACTATTCCATAAAATCTCAAGTTTCCCGGATGTTGGATTTGGGAACAATTTGATTCTTATGTCTTCTTTATTTTCAAATGAATAAGATTTATTATTACTGTTTAAAATACATCGGATTGATAATCCGTCTTTTTTTACCAACTCATCTCTATTAATTTGGTAGTACCCATTATGAATTTGACGATGCCATACTTTTTGTGTACTAATTTCACTTGAAGTCCAGAAAAATGATTTATTATTCATCTTCTTAAAACTACCTGTTTTATCTCTATAACCTGCAAAAAGGGAATTGAAACCCGATGATCCTCCATTTTGCATTTTCACAGCAGCATCAATGCCTCTCCAGCCAATTAAATTTGGATCATTAATATTTGTATCAACAAAGTTTTCAAGATTATAAAACTCAAGATCTGTAGGTATATGCCATCCATTGGGACAAATTCCTCTAAATCCCTCCATTGTATTATATTTCATAAGTTCATCCCAATCATATAAACCACCGTAATCACTACAATAGCCAGTATCATTATTGTAACAATACTTTTCGAAAATATTGTTGTTTGAAAGGTCAGAATGTATCAATCCGGGCGTATTGGTACTTGGAATAAAAATTCCAATATTTAGGTTTTCAACCATCCAACATTGTGAACCTATTTGGATTGTGGAATATTTTCTTCCATCACGGTAATCTGTTAAAGTATCGCCACAACTTGAAAATGAAGATAATAGACTAATTGTAATAAAATCTTCAGAACTGCCACATGTGTTACTAATAGTCCATTTTAATATATAAGTGTTGCCTTGTATTCCTTTAAACAGAGTTGTTGGTAATGTGTCATTTTGCAAATGTCCTCCAACACCATCTTCAATTGACCACATTCCTAAACCTACAAATGGAGTATTGGCATTTAAGCTGGCAAATTTCCCTTGAATGATTTGATCAGCACCGGCATTTGAGTAAGTAGGTTGGGGCGAACATGGATTTTTTATACAGCGTACTGATTTTGCATTCAGTTTATCACTACTTAATTTATAAATTCTTTCAGTATTGCTGCTTAAACCAATCCTCCATGCATTACCAATTGTATTTTCAGAAGAGGACCAGAGCAATTCAATATCATGTTCATATTTTGATGATCCATCTATAGCTATATATCCTGTACCCAATGCAGAAAATCTGCTTGCATTTGTAGCAATATTATTTGGGATTGCCCAAAATTCTGTTGATGTATCCATTAGGGGACCGGATGCAACTTCATTTCCTCCATAATAATCTATCAGAGTATAATATTCAGATATTGTTGGTATATGCCAGCCTGAGGGACATATACCTTGACTCCCAGAAGTGGAAGAATATTGCATCATCTCATCCCACTGGTATAGTCCTCCATAAATATTGCATTTTGAATCTTTGTTTTTTAAGCAATATTTTTCAATTACATTATTGTCTAACTGCTGGGTAAAATTTGCCGTATCAATTATTATCTTGTTCCCAATATTTAGGTTTTCTTTCATCCAGCATTGCTCGCCAATTTTGACTGTTGGATATTTTTGCCCATCTCTAATGTCAATTAATGTGTCTCCACAGGCTATATCTTGAGAAAATGGACTTAGAAATCGAATAATTAGAGTATCATTTGATGTGTTACAATTAGTTGAAATACTCCACACCAATTTATATGTTTGTCCAGGTATCCCAAAAAATGTAGAAGTATTTGAATATATATTTGAAAAATTACCATTTAATCCGCTTGATAAACTCCACACTCCACTCCCAAAAATAGGAACATTTGATTGCAGATACACAAATGTATCGGTAACAAATAGTTGGTCATGTCCTGCATGAGATATTGAAGGCATTGGCAAACAAGAACTGCTTGAGGAATCTTTTAAACATCTTATTGAGTAAGCATGGTGTTTCATTTTTGTTTCTCTTCCGGTTTGGTCTTCATTAAATATAAATCCTCTCCCAAGTGCATTAAATGAAGAAAATTGCGATGAGCTTAATAATCCACCTGTATAACCAACTCTTATAAATCCTTTTGAATGAAAATAATGTGAACCGCCTAATAAAAAATTAAAGCCTGATATTCCTCCCATTTTAAGTTTTTTACCAGCATCAGTTCCTCTAAGTCCAAAGGAAAATGGATCAGTTATTGTTGAATCAAAAAAAGTTTCTAAATCAAATATCTCACTATCACTTGGTATATGCCAACCATCCGGACAAATTCCCTGGCAAGATTCTATGGTATCCCACAGCATCATTTCATTCCAATTGTACATTCCTCCATAAAGTTCGCAATTAATTGAATCATTTTCGAAGCAAAACTTTTCTATAATGTTATTATTGGCAAGACTGCTGTCTCCATCTATCATTATACCAATATTGATGTTTTCAGCCATCCAGCATCTATCATCAATTTGTACGGTATTATATTGTCTTCCATTGCGAACATCAATTAGGTCATCTCCACATACCCATGTTTGGGAAATAGAATTACTCGACCAAATATATAACAACCAAAGTATTAGGAGTTTATTAGGAGCTATTTTTTTCATAATTTCTTATATTAGTAAACAGCTTTTAGTTTGATTTCCTTAAATATAGTTTCCAAAGATTTACCATTATAGAAAACTCAATCTATTTTATTTCTTCTTTTTATTGTTCTTATTGTTCTTATTGTTCTTATTCTTTTTATTGTTCTTATTCTTGCCGAAGTTTTTGTCAGTTGCTTCATAAACAAAATTAGGTAAAATACTTGATATTATGTAGTTTTTATTCTCATTTAAATAGTTCTTTTTTATGTGTTTACCATCTGTTTTGAAATTCTTATTGTCGAGGTATAGTAAGTTGTCAAAATAATCTATGAAAATATATTCTAATCCATGTTCTTCAATTTCTGAACGAAAATCCCACCAGTCATCTTCAATTTCACGACTAAATTTTTTCTTATTTAATGGTGATGAAACTACAATAAATTCTATATCATTATCGTAGGCGAGTTGGTAAATTTTTTCAAGATATTCTATTGCAATATCGGAGAAAAAAGTTTTTTCGGGAAGTTTTGGGAGAGTACTGTAATCTACATCAGAGAAACAACTAACTACTTTTACAGCAGGCAAAATTGCAAAATACGACCACCATTTTTGTCTCATTTTAGAATGAACAAGTTCCGAAAAGTGCTCTTTATTTTCGTATGTAAAAAATGGTTTTATCAGGTTGTTGTATGTTTTTTCTCTTTCGAACGCCTGACCAATAACTTCCGGAGCTGCACATAAAACAATATATTCTAGATTAGGATAGTTTTGAATAGCATTATAGGCTAATATGTAGTTGCCAACCATTAGAGTAGCGCCAGAAGTTGTTAATGTATTAGACATTTTTCCAAACAATTGGTTTGCGACACTTTCGCCTAAAAATACTACTTTTTCAGGTCCATATGTTTTGCTCGTTTTTATTCTGGTAAAAGCTGTATGATTGCTTAGGTTTTTATAAAAAAATGATGATAAATATGCAGGGGCTATAACGAAGTTGAATAAGCCAAACCAAAGCAAAATAAATATAATTGACTTTATAATAATTTTTTTCATTTTTTGTAATCCATTCGTTCTTAAAACTGAAAGTAGATAAACTCTTGAATGTTAAATTCTCCATACATTAGAATAAATGTAAAGATAAAAGCATAAACAGTCCATCTAGCAATTAATGGAGCTTTTTCTAATACTTCCCAAAAATATCCATCACGTCCAAATTTTTCGAATTGGAACATAGTAAAAATTGCAAACATCAATATAACAAAATCAAATGGTTGCAAATCTAATTCCTTAAGCACTTCAGCACCAGGCGACAGACTGAATTCAAAAAGTAATTTTTTGGTAAAGTTGCTAATAAATTCGAGTAATCCATTGTCAAGACTTCCAGCTATATGGAAACCATCTATAATATTATCTGCCCTGAAAAATATGCTTGTGAAACAGAAAAATGAGAATGTCAATAATATACTTAGTTTGTTATATATCATCGCAGGAATGGCTCTGGCAAGTTTAGCTCTAAAGTTTTTAGTAAACATTTCGTAGTAGAATGCTAATCCTTGTAGAACTCCAAAAAACACAAATGCCCATTTTGCACCATGCCATAAACCTAATAATGAAAATGTAACAAAAATTGCCCATACGATACCTTTCATTCCCCAATTTTTCCTTTTGAAAGCAATAGGTTCATAAATGTAATCTCTTGCCCAGGTCGAAAGTGAAATATGCCATCGCCGCCAAAACTCGGATATGTTTTTCGAAATAAAAGGACGCTTAAAATTGATCATTAGGTCAAAACCCATGATTTTAGCTGCTCCAATTGCAATATCGGTATATCCGGAAAAATCGCAATAAATTTGGATAGCAAATAGTACAGTAGTAATTATTAAGGCAACACCGCCATATTGTTCAGGTGTTCCATAAACCTGATCTACGATTACAGAAATTCTATCAGCAATTACTAACTTCTTAAAATATCCCCAAAGCATTATAATTAAACCGGTTTTCACTCTATTGTAATCAAATTTATGTTTTACAAAAAACTGGGGCAATAGCCTGCCACCTCTTTCGATAGGACCGGCTACAAGTTGTGGGAAAAATGAAACATAAAGAGCAAATATTCCAAGGTGCTTTTGTGGTTTTACTCTTTCGTAATACACATCGAGTGTGTAACCAATAATTTGGAAAGTATAAAAGGATATTCCAAGCGGCAGCATCAATCTCATCAACGGGATCTGATAGCCAATCTGTACTTTTTCTAAAGTAAAATTTGCTGTATCTATTGCAAAATTGAAATATTTGAAGACGAACAAAATCCCCAAATTTGTTATTAAATTTAATAACAAGAACTTTTTTCGTAATTTATCATCATCGGTATTTCCCATCCAAATTGCAGTATAGTAACTTACTAATGTTGAAGTGGCTATAAGAAAGAAATATTTTATTTCGAAAGAGAGATAAAAAAAATAGGATGCAGCAAGTAGCAACATCCATCTATATTTCTGTGGTAGTGCAAAAAAGAAAACAACTACAATGGGAAAAAATATTATAAAACTTAATGAGTTAAAAAGCATTTTAGCTAAATTGGATATTTATAATTCTTAAGCTGAGGTAAATAGAACTTATTTTATTATTACAAAAACAGTATTAATAAATAAATTATTTTCATGAAATGAACCATTAAAAAAGTGATCAAGACATTAATTTTCTGAATGCTTTATTGTCAAATCAATAAGATCGCCAACATGTTGCATTTTAGAAATATCCTTGAACTTTAGTTTTATATTAAATTCTTTTTCAACGTCTGCCAGCATTAGTGTATTAGATAATGAATCCCATTTTTTTACATCATTTGCATTGAGCGAATCTGTAACAATTATGCTATCATCTTTAAACACCTTATGAAAAATTGGTGTTAGCCTTTCTATTACTTGTTCTCTTGTCATTCTCATTAGTTTTAATTAATATTATTCTTGTATTATTTTATTCTGGTAGTTTATTTATATAATACTTTGGCACTGTATATAATATCTATGTTTTATCTTTCTCATTTCTTTCATATATTTTTGAACTTATAATTTGCAAAAAGAGGAATTTGAGTCATATTATTTTTTCTATTCCTTGCATTAAATAATTCCATTTTTTCTACTATATTAAACAATCTTTTAACAAAAGTAATAATGTTTTTTTCTTTTGCAAATTCTGAAAAAACCGCCTCGCTTTTAGTTCAGTTTTGTACACTTCTTAAATTTGTATTTGATAATTTATTTTAATAGTCTAAAAATTGTTTGTATTTAGAGTTTTCAATAGCTTCAATCACTTCATCGGAATTTTCGATAAAATCCTCGTATTTGTTTGGAGCAACTTTTACATGATCTGTATGAATTTTTGAGTTGGGAATTTCTAAATAATTTGTAATTTTATCTACTGTGGCTTGTTGTACTTCCAGATTCATTAAGTCGTCTTCGTAAGTAAAACTTAGATGTGGTATGTGTTTTAGCACTTTTTCCTCGAACACTCCTTTTTTTTCGGTTACTTTTATTTTCTTTAATAGTTTATCTACATTAACATGCATTTTGTCTTTGACAACATTTGCTCTATCTGTGTACATATGGAAAGTTCCAAGGTGTCGGGCATACAAGCCGGACAATGCTTGCCTCAAAACATTTTTCCTTTTCAAATGAATAAGTTTATATCCTTGCTGATGTAAGCGAGAAACAAACTTAATAGGTTTGTCAATTTCTTGTACCCCATTCAAATGATAAACCAAAAGTTTAAAACCGTAAACTTCTTTTTTTGTATAAGCCTGATGGCATTTTGCATAAAGGAATGGATTAGTTACCCTTTGAGTTAATATTTCTCCTTCGCAATGAATTTTTGGGTGAGAATTTAGCAGATTTACTAAAAGTGTGCTTCCGCTACGCGAAATACCAAAAATCATAAATTTCTTTTCAGGAAGTTTTTCCAGATTCTGAATATATTTGACATATACCTTCATTTCCTGTTCGGGAAGCATAGTCTCGTATTGTTCGTTTTTCCCCGTTTCTTTTTTATTAGAAATATCTTCTTTTAGCTTTGGTTTTTCTATTTCTTTCATAACAATCTATTATTGTAAAATATGCAACAAAACAAAATTTAGTATTACCAATCCATATTTTTCTCATAACCAAGTTCTATGAGTGCTTGCCCCGCAATATCTTTGAATGCTTTTTTGTGATTTTCGGTGAAATGATTTTTCCAATCGCCGGCAACTCCTTTTCTGTAGTGGCTTTTCTGATCTTCCTGTCCTTCGGTACGGCCTTTAGCTTTCGCCGAAAAACGGTTGTAGTAGGCTGCCGCCATGAATTTTCCAATAGGAAGTCGGTCATTGTTTTTCAAATTTTGTGGCGACTCTTTATCATAAACCAAATCTAAAAATTTAAAAACATCAATCAGTCTCTCATAAGGATTTCCCATAAACTCTTCCATTTTCAGTTCCATGATATTTGGGTTGGAATAGTCCCATGAGCTTATGTGATTGATAAGGTTTGTGGATCTTTCAATTTCTGACATTAGGCCATCTTCTTTCGAAGAGGTTTGAAGTTTGTCTCTTATTTCGACTAACTGTGTCCAGGCCTGGGTCGAGTGAGAATATAGATGTGAATAATAGCCAGAGACTACAATGTCTCTTGGGTCTCGAATCACATGAAAGCCTTTGTGATTTTTCAGATCTTTAATAAATTTCCATTGTGCATTTATAAAAGAATAAAAATCCATTTGGTTGCCTTCGACAAATTTAGGCAGGTCTTTGTCGAACTGACTAGCATTATGATGACTCACATATTTTATTTTCAAAAGTGCGCTGACATCGGTGATGATAGCTTTGAACCATTGCGTGCCACATTTGTGATGTCCGAAATAGGTTAATAGTGGTTTATTTTCCATGATTTTATTTTTGATAATTATTTTTTAGTCTTATGTTTTATAAAAAAATTCACTTTATTCTTCTAAGTATTTTTCGTACGGAGTGCCTGATAGTCTAGCACATAATTGCTTATAATTTACAATTCTATCTTTAAGTTTTTTCTCATTTTGCTTTTTAAATCGTATCTCCAATAAATCAGGGTTTGGCTCTACCTCCAAAAAACTTAAGAGTTTTTTCTGGTTTTCTATTTCTAATAAAGTTTCGTACTCAAGCGATATCATTCTTTGGTTTCTTGTTTTTGCAATATTCTCGAATTGCTCGAAATACAGCCTTTTTCTATTTTCATAGTATAGAAATTTTTCGATGTCGAGAAATATTTTTTGTGACTTATTTAATCGGTCTTTTTTGTCGATAGTAATATCATATACTCCAGACTGTTCGGCCTCAAGCTGCGATACTCTTGAGAGTAAATAATTCTTTCGCTTCAAGAAAACTTTGTCGATATCATCTCTGTTTGCAATTTTCTTCATGAATGAGTTATTCTGATCCTGAAAAATTTTAAATCCTATTGCTTTAGTTTTTTCTGAAAGTGCTTGCGAAAGCACGAAATTCAAAAATTTCTGGGGTCTTTCATTTCTTGTTTCTTTGGTGAAATGTTTGCTCCAGTCGAAATCGTACATACCTGAATAGTAAATATCATCTACATGAAAAATTTCGTAATGACACACTATTTCGGGATGTGCATCTAAAGCACCGACCAACATATTTGAGCCTGTTCTAGGAATGCTAATTATTGCAAATTTCCTTATATTTTCCATTATTAATTCTATTTTAAAAAGACATCATCCATTTTGTAAAAAATCTCTTCTTCGGTATAGTTTTGTTGAAAATACTCGTAAGCTTCTCTTGAAATTTTGTTTCTGTATTCTTGATTTTCAATAAGGTCTCTTATGTGCATTGCGTAAAGCTCGGCATTGTTCGTAACTATGCAACCATTTTTTGACGAATCTTCCATTCCAACAATTCCTAAGTCGGTAGTAACACAAGGCAATCCGAACGATAAAGATTCAATCACCTTGATTTTCAAGCCAGTTCCGCCAAACATAGGACAAATTGTAATTTTGCTTGAATGATAGTATGGCTCTAACTCTTCGGCAAAATTTACAAAGTCATAGTTGCTGTATTTATTTTTGTATCTATCTAAATGTTCATTGACTTTTCCTATGATTGTAATTTTATAATCGGGGTTTAAGAAGGGAACTACTTTTTCGAAAAACCATATCATACCATCGCGGTTAAACTGATTGTTTGAACCTACATATGTGATATCTATGGTCTTTTCGTTTTCGGTTCTCATTTCCATAAGTGGCATCATGTGTGGAATATGGTAGAACTTTGGTTTTTTGCAAAATCGTTCGAAAAAGGCCATTTCTTCTTTAGAAATACATATAACTTTGTCGAAATAATTTGTCCTTTTTATTTCTTCTCCGAGATAGTTACCAATATTTATTTTCCCATTGCTTTTATCAAAATAATTTAAAGACATAAAATCTTCGATTGTCATAAAAGTTGTTATGCTTCTATCGATATTTTTGATAAGGTTTGCCCACATTGGATATGTGATTAAGACCATATCATACTTTCTGGTTTTCAGTATTTTGTTGTATTGCTCCTGAAGGTTTTGATAGGCATAATCCGGAAATTGATTGCTGTCTAAAAAATCTGTCTGTTTGCCTTCTTTCCGGGAAATTAAGCCTGATATTTTTTTTGAAAGTTTGGTTTTTTTGTAATGATGTACATCTTTGTCATTAACATAAAGATTATCAATCATATGCTCTATTTCGTTCGACATAACCATTACATCGTTCCAAGGGTCTCCAAAACTTTTATGGCTAATCATATCAATCTGAATACCACGCGATTTCAAATACTTAAAGATTTGCATATATCTGGTATGAACGCCGTGTGCTTTTGTAAATGGATTGTATGGATATTGAATAAGTATTCTTTTAGAACTCATATTATATTGATATTTGACTTATTACTATTCGAAAATTCATTTAACTGTATTTTCAATTTCTATTAAGTAGATGATGACATAGATTTACTTTTAATTCTGAAACAAGCGAACCATAGCCATAGCGCATCATCTTTCCTTTTGCTTTTTTATACAATTTTACTTTTTCGCTAAGCGACATTTCATAACTTTTATATTGAGAAACTTTTTTCAAAAAGCCTTCATTTATTTTGATCGAATCCTGATGATATGGTATATCAATAAATTTATAGATTTTCTTTGCTTCTTCTTCAATGTTTTTGGCAAGCTCTTCTATTTTAATTATATGGAAATTGTCTGGCTTTAGATTTTTGTATTTTTCAATTTCCTGAATTTTTTGCAGCCACTGGTTTATTGTTTCATCAAATTTGTCTTTATAAGTTTGGTCAGAAAAAATTAATTGACCGGAGTTTTTTAAGGACACTATTTTACTGATTGGGTTACTAATTACTGCAATTATTCTGGCTTCTGGATAAAATCTGGTTATTATTTCGAGAGCATCAATATTGACAGCAGATTTTTCCATCCATATAGTGCGGTTGATATTTTTGGGTTTTACATTTTCAATCATATTGTCTATCACTACAATTTCGTATAGCATTTTTGGCGAGAGCGATTTGTTTCTCGACAATTTTATAATGTATTCTTCGGCATTTATCGAGAATGGAATAATTTTTCTAATAACATTGATTGTTCTGTCAATAGAATCGAAAAGTATGCTATCGTTCTCAACTTCAAACTGTTTTTTTACAACATCGAAAAAATGCAAATTTGGGATAGAGTATATTTTTGAGTTTGAATTTATTATTGAGTGTATGAAATTTACGTGAAGTTGTTCTTGCCCTATAACAAAAATAGGATCTTGTCGTAGCCGCTGGTGTTTGAAGTGAAGCCACGAACTGCTATGTCTAAAATCTTTATGATAAATATTTTCAGGTTTGTCTTGTAACTTATATTTAGGTCTGTTGTCTGTTTGATTATTATTAGAAAGAAGAATTGTTGGGTCGTATTTGTTATGAAAATTGTAAAAATTTGTGATGATTTTACTATTCTTTGCTTTTTGTTCTTTCATCAATATAACCAAAACCTTCAATAATTCTTGCTCGTTATATGAGTGAAACAATTGGTGGGTATTGGTCCTGATTTTTTCGGCTTTTTCGCTACAAAATATTAGCTTTTTCTCCTTAACAAAATTAAATTCGTTTGAATAGGTAAATATATTACTAATTAGAATTCTGCTTGTCCAATTGCTTCGGGCACATGAATTTGCCAGAATAAATTTCTTGTATATTTTTCGTGGAAACACAAATGCGTTAAATCCGGCGTTTTCTTCACCATTTTCTTTAAACATTTGCGGGATTTGCTCTATTCTGCAAAAATCGCCTTTTACAATTTTATTTTTTATGACAAAACCATCAATTCCTTTATCTATCAATTTATTTACTTCAGTATAGAATTCGGGCATCAAAGCTACGTCTGGCGACGAAAGGATAAAATAATCTGCATTGCTATTTTGATATAGTCTGTCGAGAATGTCTTTTAGCAATGGACGCTTTTGTTTTAAGTGAAACGACTTTATAACATAAGCAGACCTTGTGAGTGGTTTTGTTTTTTTGAGATAGCTTGGAACAATTTTTTCATCTTCCGGATAATAGGCAACATATTGTTCAACATCAACAATGTTGTCTGCTTTCGACTTAGCTATTTTCATTGTTTCAAATGCAATATTTTGGATTGCTTCTGAATCTTTGTTATCCTTGTCGAACACCGGATGTGTTATATGTGCCAAGCTCCTTTTTGTCATTAGGTAGTTTGCATAATTGAATTTATCAATTAAAGCATGTGTATATTATTGTAGAATGTTTGTAAATTTTGGTAGAATTTTCGTGGCTAAATAAAGGAATTTATGTAATTCAGCACTGCAAATAGATTGGTATTTTTCCAAATTGCCTTTCATTCGATATTACAATTTGGTTCTTGATATTTCCTAAGGTTTCAGATATTAAATATTTAGAGAAGAAATATTTCTGGAAAGCTAATGTTATTTTAGTGGCTTTTATAATTTTCACGATAGAGTTTTTTTTATTGAAAGTTAATAAAATTTGTTGCATCCTAGTATTGCAAATGGTCTATACTTTCCGTTTTCAGAGAAAGTAATTATTTGTTTCTTTCTTCAAATCTATGTTTAGTTAATACAAAAAAATCTTGTAGCAAAAGTAATAATGATTTCTTTTTTGGCAAATTCTTGTATTAAATTCTAGTTATTAGATTTCTGTTTTATTTGGAATTCAACTTTATACAATAGAAAAGAATCCTAACATCTTGCGGTTTTTCTCTTCTTTCCTAGATTTCCTCTATCTTCTACTTTTTCAATATAGTTTTTCGCTAAGGGAACTTTACATGCCGTGCCTCCCATATTCACTTCTACTTTTCCAACCATAGCTGCAATTTTTTTCGATTTTTCATTCAATTCAATAATGTATGAACCAATTGCGATAAGGAATCCATTCATTGCATACCTTACTCTGTTTTTAGCTTGGTGGATTTCTTTTTCAACTGAATCAAGCAATTTGCTGTAGGTTTTAATATCTAAATCTTCATCTTTGTTAACTCCTGCATAATAGGCTAATGTAGCCCATCCTGCAGCAGCAATTCTTTCTTCTTTAGATTTTATCCATTCCATTCCAAGTTCAAATCCGAAATCGGTTTCGGCGGCAACCCATGGAACTGCATATTCGCTCAAATAATGCCAATAAGCTTTGTCAACCCATTCGTTCAGTTGTTCTTTTGTAATTTGTTTTTCGTCTGCCATCAGTCCGGCCAAATACATCGCATCTGTATTTCCGGTTTTATAAAGCTCTAAGGAAAGCTCATGATTTTTTTTGGTTTTTTTAAGTATTTTTTTTAAATCTGCTACTTTTACTCCAAAGAATGGTTCTTTAGCGCCGTGCTTTTTTAAGGTTTTTTTGGTATTTTCATCCCCGAATTCTTCGAGCTTCTTCATTATTTCTTCAACAGTCATTTTTATATTTTAGTTTTAATAAATTCCATTAATTATTTTTATTAGTTAAATATAAAATTTAACTCAACAAAAATAGAAATTCTAAATAATTAAAAAAACCAGTTGAAGGACAGGATATTAGCTCAAAATAGCTTGCTCAGGAATATTTTTATTGATAATTTCAATTTTGTTTATTTTCTGAATTGATTTAGGATTAGGACTTATTTTCCAGCTCCAAATTCTACCATTGTAACTATCAAATTCTACGCTGTATTTATTATTATTTGCTTTAAAATCAATTATTGCTATTTTTATCATATCCGAGTTTTTATACTGTATCTCAGCAGGAATTTGAGTTTTATCATTTCCAAACAATTCAACAGAAATACAATTTTCCCAGTAGCGCCTCCATTGTCTTTTTTGTTCGAAATAGACAATTTGTTTTTGCAATTTTTTATTTATCGCCGGAGGAAACAAACTATATAGTTCCGTTAATAATTTTTTCTCAAGAGGAGTATATCCATTATTATTAAATTTTGGCTTTTTCTTTTGCACTGCAATAAGTAAAGCCAGGATTATAAGTATAATTAAGCTAGCTGAAATAATAATGAATATTTTCATCTAATTTCCTCCTATATAATTTTTGAGTAACAATTTCATCTTCATAACAAAACATTTATTTTGCTGAAAGATTGTTCAAAAAATTATTGGATATATTCATTTGCTTTTTGTTTTATTAACCAAAATATATCGTTACCTGGCAATACTATTTCAGAATGTGTATTGGTAAAAATTATTATGGCTGTTTTGCTTTTTGGATGAATCTCTAAAGTTGTGGCTGTGCCTAAAATTAAGCCTCCTGTATGACCAAACCAATTGCAGATTGATGATTTCCACACCAAACATCTACCTGAAGCTTGATTTTGAATTTCGAGAATTTTATTGATTTACCATCCCAGATTAGAAAATAATTTTCATTTCCCTGTAATTATTTATAAATAATGTCCATATTTTTATCAGGATTTTGCATCTTGCTTATACATACCCAAACATACTTCATGAAAAAGTAACTACTGAATCATCATTCGTTTAGTTTTTGAAAATTCCTGACTGGAAATTTTATATAAATAAGTTCCATGAGAATAGTTTTCGGCAGTAACAATTACTGAATGCTCTCCTGAATGTAGTTTTTTTGAAAGTACGCATTCTATCATTTCGCCATGGATACTATATGTCGAAATATTTACATAGGAATTTTTAGGCAGGTAAAAGGAAATCTTGGTAACATCAACAAAAGGATTTGGCGAGTTTTGATACAATTCGAATTTAGTTTCCAGAAAGCTGACATATCCTGGTGGAGGTGGCTCATAAGGAACAAAAACAGAACTTTTTGCCTTACGTTTAGCCAGAAAAATATCTTCCTCACCTAAATTACTATATGTATAGTCTGCAATCGAAATATTCTCATATTCGTATCCACCAAGGATATAAATGCGATTTGTGTCTTCAATACAAATGCTTTTAGCAAAATCGTTTCGTTCGCTACCTATACTTTCAGCCCAAACAATTTCACCAGCCGGATTAAATCGTGCGATAAAACATTCGTATTGTCCTACTGCAGAAATTGGATTGCCATCGAAACTTATTTCTTCCCAAAAGTCTCCTACCACATATAAGTTGCCAAATTGGTCTGCTTCAGAGCAAATTGCCCAGGTATCGAAATCGCTGCTACCGGTTTTAATCCATTCTACGGCATTGGAATTTCCGTATTTTGCTATATATAATGCGTCCAATTCTGCTGTATGATTATTGTTTATAATTACTGAATCTCCAAAAAATAAATTCAGACTATAAAAACTTCCGGTAAGATAAAAATTTCCAAAGTTGTCGGTACTTATATCATTTACATAGTCGTAGTCGTCATTTCCTATACTAAAAGCAGAAACAAAATCTCCATTTGCCAAATATTTCGCTACATAAATATCATACTCTCCATTGTTTTGTAAAGTTATGTTTTCAAAAGTAATTGAACTATCCTCAAACATTCCTGCTACAACTATTTCTCCTGTAGATAAAATGTTTACACTTTCACCAAAACAATTTCCCGAACTGTCTGCCATCTTTGTCCAAATTTCTGCACCGGCGGAAGAAAATTTTGTTAAAAACATAGTATTCCCTCTATATTCTCCTGTTGCATAAATATTTCCTTGCTGATCGCCACATATTCCATTTCCGATATCTACGAATTCTGTTCCACCATCAACTGCCCATTGAGGGAATCCGTTAATGCTTATTTTTGAAACAAAATAACCTCCGAAACCCATAGTTGAAAATCCGGTAGAACCAATCTGAAAGTTACTACTATAAGATGTTCCAATAATATAAATAAATCCTTGTTGGTCGGCATAAATATCGTTAGCAAAATCATATTGAGAACCACCACCTGTTATTGCCCATTGAAAATCTCCAGCCGAATCGTATTTAGCAACAAAAACGTCTGAATGTCCCAAATTTATGAAGTATTCATTTCCGAATAAGAGACTATCGCTTTCAAAATGTCCGGTGATATATATATTCCCATAAAAATCCTGACACATACCTTGTGCAAGATCATAATAATTTCCACCGGCAACATTGCCCCAAAGCCAATCTGGGTTTTGAGCGTTTACAAAAAAGGAACTGAAAATTATTGAGATAAGTAATAAATGGTTTTTCATGCTTTCTTTTTTTTAATTAGACGTTTGATTTATTAAATTGATGCCAGCAAATAATAATATTTTATTAATATTTTTGTTTTGCTAAAATAGTAAGTTTTTATTAAAAATAAAATTAAAAATTAATTTTAAAATTTTCTGATTATGAGAACAAAGTCAATAATTGCATTTGGAATTATTATCATGGTTTCTAGTGTTTTAAGTGTTTTTGCACAAGAAAGTATAAACCAATCGCTAATCGTTAAACAATATAAACTCGAAAATGGATTGACAGTTTATTTAAACGAAGACCACAGTAGTCCGAAAGTGGCAGGTGCAATTATTGTAAAAGGCGGTGCAAAACGTGATCCTAAAGATGCAACAGGAATTGCTCACTATCTTGAACATATGTTATTTAAAGGTACGCAAGAAATTGGAACTATCGATTTTGAAAAAGAAAAAGTATTTCTCGACAGCATAGTTTTAATGTACGATTTGCTCGGAGCAATTTCCGATGAAGACCAAAGAGAAAAGGTTCAGCAGAAAATTAATGATCTTTCTTTGAAAGCCTCAGAATTTGCCATTCCAAACGAAATGGACAAAATGCTTGAGGAAATGGGTGGAAGTAATATTAATGCCTTCACCAATCACGATTGTATTGCATACTACAATATGTTTCCGGGAAACCAAATTGAAAAATGGCTTGAAATTTATAGTAATCGATTTACTAATCCGGTTTTCAGGCTTTTTCAAAGCGAATTGGAAACTGTTTTCGAGGAAAAAAATCGTGCTCTGGATAATATGTTCAGAAGACTTCTGGAAGAATACAGCAAAAATTTCTACAAAAATCACCCATACGGACAACAATCGGTTCTTGGCGAAGTCGATCATATCAAAAATCCTTCATTGACAAAAATGAAAGAATATTTCAATACTTATTATGTTGCGAATAATATGGCTTTAATTCTTACGGGCGACATAAATGTAAATGAACTAATTCCTTTGATTGATAAAAAATTTGGAAAATGGAAATCCGGAGAAATTCCTACTTTACCCGAATATCCAGAAAAGGAGTTTGAAGGGAGAGAATTGTTTTCTAAAAGAATGACACCTATAAAAGTTGGTGTAATTGGTTTCAGAACAGTGCCTTTAGGACATCCTGACGAGCCTGCTTTGGATGTTTGCAATGCTTTGCTCTCGAATTATTCAAGCACCGGATTGTTAGACAAGCTTGGGATAGACAATAAATTGCTGGGTGCGGGAATGGAAAATGTAAATCAAATTGATCATGGCGGATGTATGTTGTACTTTATTCCAAAAATATTTGGGCAGTCGTTAAACAAGGCTGAAAAAATTGTTTTAGCAGAACTCGAAAAAATTAAAACCGGCAATTTCGATGAAACAAAAATTGATGCAATAAAACTGGAAATGGATGTAGATTTCCAGAAATCCATAGAAAATGTTTATCGTAGGTTTTACAGACTAATAGATGTTTTTCTGCAAGACAAATCATGGAAAGAAAGTTTAGCTTACAACGATAAAATTCAGAGTGTTACATTGGAAGATGTAATTAGGGTTGCAAAAAAATACTATGGAGAAAATTATCTGGTGTTGTATTCAAAGATGGGTTTCCCCAAAAAGAACAAAATTAAAAATCCAAAATATGAACCTATCATACCACAAAATGCAGAAGTGAAATCAGACTATCGAAAAATGATTGAAGTTATTGAACCAAAGGAAGAAAAAATTAAATTCATTAACTTTAATGTAAATGAATCGAAGCCTGAGGATGATGTATTTATAACCGATATTAGCAACAAAGTGCATTTCTATTCAACGCCAAATCCAATTAACGACATTTTTAGTTTGAAACTGAAATTTGGTGTAGGCACTCACGAATTGCCTCGTCTGAAAGAAGTTTCATCATATATTTATTATTTAGGGACAGATTCTCAAACAGTTGACGAGTTTAAGCAAAGTATGCAAAATCTTGGAAGTTCGTTTTATGCTCATGCCAGCCAAGATTATTTCTCTTTTAGCATAACAGGTTTGGATAAAAATTTTGAAAAAACCCTCGAATTGTTCAATGAGTTTTTTACAAAAGTGAAAGTTGACGAATCGAAGTTGAAAAAACTTGTTCAAGATGTAAAAGCTAATACAAAATTTGAGAAAAAGGAACCCGGAACTGTTGGCGATGCACTTAAAGAATATGCAATTTATGGCAAAAAATCGCGATATCTCGATCGTTTGACTGTGAAAGAAACTAAAAAACTGAATTGCGATAGTATAATTTCAACTTTCAAAAAGGCTTTGAAATATGAGCTTGATATTCACTATGTTGGAAATATTGAAAATGAAGAAGTGATTCAGAATCTAAAAAAATCGCTGCCCCTGAATGAAGTTACAATTGCCACCAAATCGCCCATTTATAAAGAGAGAAATACTTATGACAAAAACACCATACTTTTTGTTAATGATAAAAAATCTCTTCAAAGTCATATCCATTTTGTGATTGATGGCGAACCTAACGATAGGAAAAATAGAGTAATTTGTTCGGGATTTAACAAATATTTTGGCTCTGGAATGTCGGCAATTGTTTTTCAGGAAATTAGAGAATTCCGTTCTCTCGCTTATTCGTCTTATGCTTATTTTAGCAATCCTTTTTATGAAAATAAAAAAGGATATTTGAGAGGTTTTCTTGGAACACAAGCCGACAAATCTGTAGAAGCAATTGCAACTATGAGCGATTTGCTTACAAATATGCCCGAAAAACCGAATAGAATTGATTATATAAAATCATCGCTCGAGCAATCTTTATATTCAAGTCGCCCCACTTTTAGGTGGCTTTCAAGCAATGTTGAATATTGGCGAAAAAAAGGATATACCGAAGACCCGAAAAATTTCAATATAGAAATTATTAAAAACCTGGAATTTGAAGATATAACTGATTTTTACAAAAAGAATATTTCAGGAAAACCAATTTTGATAACAATTGTGGGAGATAAAAGAAGTATAAATTTCGAGGATTTAGAAAAATATGGAGAAATTATAGTGTTGAAAAAGAAGGATATTTTTAGGAAATGAGAAATGCGAAATGAGAAATGCGAAAAACACTAAGTTATTGAATATGTTTTATTTGCGAAACATTGCGATTTGCATGGCGACCTTTGCGTTTAGATTTTTTATTTTGTTTTAGCATATTACAATTTATTATCATACACTGATTTGTTGCATTTTTTCAAATAAATTTCAAAAAGAATGAATACCAAAATATAAACAAATGAAAATACACTTAATAGCAATAGGCGGTGCCGTGATGCACAATATGGCTCTCGCTTTACACGAAAAAGGTTATCAAATTTCAGGTTCAGACGATGAAATTTTCGAGCCATCGAAATCAAGACTTGCAGCAAAAGGACTTTTGCCGGATAAATGGGGCTGGTTTCCCGAAAAAATTACAGAAAAACTTGATGCAGTAATTCTCGGAATGCACGCCAGAGCAAACAATCCCGAATTGTTGAAAGCTCAAAAACTTGGACTTAAAGTTTATTCTTTTCCAGAATATTTGTTCGAGCAATCGAAAAACAAAACACGAGTTGTGATTGGGGGAAGCCACGGAAAAACTACCATTACCTCAATGATAATGCACGTTTTGAAAAAACTTGATATGGATTTTGATTATATGGTTGGGGCAAAAATTACAGGTTTTGAGACTATGGTTAAAATTACCGAAAATGCTCCTATTGCAATTTTCGAAGGCGACGAATATCTAAGTTCCGCAATTGATAAACGCCCAAAATTTCATCTTTACAAACCACATATTGCTCTGATTAGCGGAATAGCCTGGGATCATATTAATGTTTTTCCAACTTTCGAGAATTATGTAGAACAGTTTAAAATATTTGCAGATTTAATTGATAAAAATGGCAGCCTAGTTTATTTCGAGAAGGACGATGAAATTTTGAAAATTACTGAAAATGTGAAACTTGATATAAAAAAACTACCATATTCAGAAATTGAAAATAGAGTTGAAAATAGTAAAACCAGTTTGCTTTTTGGAGAAAAAACTTATCCGATTGAAGTTTTTGGAAAACATAATATGCAAAACCTTGCCGGTGCAAAACTTGTTTGTTCGGAACTCGGAATATCGGATTCGGAATTTTATGAAGCTATTAGCAGTTTTTCGGGTGCAGCAAAACGTTTGCAATTAGTCGATAAAAATTCAAAAACAAATATTTATTCCGATTTTGCACATTCGCCTTCCAAACTAAAAGCTACGGTTGAAGCGGTAAAACAACAATTTTCTGACAGAAAACTTATTGCCTGCATGGAACTTCATACTTTCAGTAGTTTGACTGAGCAATTTCTATCATTTTATAAAGATTCGATGCAAAAAGCCGACGAGGCAATTGTTTATTTCAATCCACATACCATTGAACATAAAAAACTGAAACAAATTACAAAAGAGCAAGTTGCAAGAGCTTTTGGTGGCGACAATATTAAGATCTATACAAGCTCTGAAAAAATAAAGGAGCTACTTTTATCGAAAAATTGGGATAATAAAAATTTGCTTTTGATGAGTTCAGGAAATTTCGATGGTTTGGATTTTGTTGAATTATCGGAGGCTATTTTGAAATAAACTGTGAATTTTAAGTTGCTTTATGTTTCAAACTATTAATATTCTGCCAAATAGCACACGAATAATTGAATAACTGTGTTCATGAACCAATCAAAAATATTTGCCGTATTTCTAATAATTTTTTTTTCTGAATATCTATTTGGTCAACAAGTATTTGAATGTTATTTGCCAATAAATATTGAAAACCGACAGTCATGGGAAACAGTTCATTTGACTTCAATCGGGCAGTTTGGGGTAATGAGAAATGCCAGACCAAATGTTCCGGCTCATCATCATACAGGTATCGATTTTAAACGACCAAACGACAACTATGAAAATGAGCCTATTTTCCCAATAATGCATGGTATAATTATTAGTTTTAGAGATGATGGCCCATTCGCCCAAATAATAATTGAGCATAATAATGAAAATCAAAACACAGTTTGGTCAGTTTATGAACATGTTGCCGGTATAAGCGTAAGTGTTGGAGATTTCGTAAATCCAAATTATTCAATAGCTCGATTTATGAATAAAAATGAGTTGGAACAATATGGATGGCAATTTGATCACTTACATTTTGAAATTTTGAAAATCAAGCCTCGTCATCTTAAGCCAAATAAAAAAATACCTTTTAGGTTTTTTGGAACATATTGTCTTGAATGTTATGATATATCTGATTTAGATAAGTATTATTATAATCCGATGGAATATTTCAAAAATTGGGTACATTAGTTTTTTAGTAACTATACAGTGTACAAAATAGTTTTGATGATACAGATTCTAAATAATTCTTTTTAATCTTTGTGCCACTTTGTGCTTCTTTGAGCAACTTTGTGTAATAGCTGTTTTACAAAGAATCACAAAGAAAACACTGAGTTTCACAGAGAAAGCTTTTTATTAACTTAATGTTTCCGACACTGATTAGTTACTGCAAATTTATATAAATGATTATATTTTGATTATTTGGCTGCATTGAAATTGTCATAAAATTTTGTTAAAACAAATTGGAACTATCAGACTTTTAAGCAAAAGTCGATAGTTCCAAATATTTATATTGATAGAGTGAATTGCAATAGTAGTTATAGCAATTTTCTTTATTTTATATGATTTTTAATTTCCGTTTCCACCGCCATTTCCGTTTCCACCGCCATTTCCATTTCCATTTCCGTTTCCGTTTCCATTTCCGTTTCCGTTTCCGTTCCCAGTGCCACTTAATCCACAGTTTCCGCTTCCGTTACCATTTCCAATGCCACCTTTCATTCCTGGTTCGTGTGGGCTATTAATAATTTCATTGAATAAAGTGAGCGAAATAAACTGGGGAGTATATGTTCCTCCTAAATTTACAATTTGTTTGTTGAAAGCACGCATATGATTTCTTGAACCACGTACCAGATTTTCATATACAAAAGTAATATCAGCATTATCAACAATACTGTCGAGCATATGGTTAAGGTCGTAAATGTCAAGGTCTTCTATTGTTGCACCAACTTGCAATGCATCCATAATTGAGGTGCTACCAAGTGCTAATAAATTGTCATACAATGTTTGCAGGTTTTGATTTGAAAATACCCCTGTCTGGTAGTTAGCGGCCGGATCAATTATACCATACTTGTCTAACAAGGCTTTCACAGCAGTTGTATGATTGTCTTCACTATTTGAAATATTGCTGAATATTTGCAAATTCCAGATATTATATAAACCTAAATAAACATCTCGTGCAAAAATTTCTTCTTCACGCATAAGGATTAAGCCATCTGTTTCTTCCTGACTCAAAGAATCGTAGGGGAACGACATAATTGTGTCTAAACTCATCGACTTAATTATATTTAGGGAAACAACATCCTCGGTAGGTGTTTCCAATGGGCTTTCGTCTTTTTGACATTTAACAAAAAATATTGATAAACTGATTAGTCCTACAATAATAAATCTTGTTTTAATTACTTTCTTCATCATAATACTTTATTTTTTAATTGATAATTTGAATTTATTTTAAGAATTTTTAACCGGTTACTTCATAAGACACAAGCATTTTAAAAAACCAGCGAATTATTTTAAATAATGGTTTTTTGCTTATTTGAGATATAAAATATATATTTGTTAGCTAATATGTATTATTTCATTAAAATAAGAGAAAAATGACTAAAACAAATCAGCTTATTGGGTTTAAAGAAATTGTTCATGTTACTACTGAATATGGTAAAACATGTACACATTGTAATGAACAATTTGATATAGGTGAATTTGCGAGCTTTGTAAATCATTATATACAAGAGCATAATTTTTCACTAATTCATGTTGGTACTGAAACTTTAGAAAATACTGAAAAAGGCAATGTTCACAACACTGTAGCAGTGCTTGGTAAATAGAAAGCTATGCCAACAATAATATGGATTCGTAAATTTCGTTTTTTCTTTTATAGTAATGAATTAGGTGAAGCACCACATATTCATATACAAAGTGATAATAAAACGGCAAAGTTTTGGCTAACTCCGGTAAAATTATCAAAATCAATTAGATTTACACCAAAAGAATTGAGAAGATTGGAAAAATTAGTTGCAGAAAATAAAAATAAATTTTTGGAGGTTTGGAATGAGTATTTTAATACAAAATGAGCCATTGGCTTATAAATTGAAAATTACAGAAGATGAACTAATAGTTTTTTTGAAAGATGGAAGAAGTATAAATGTACCTTTGGTTTGGTATCCATCACTGGAAAATGCTACAAAAGAACAGCTTGAAAATTATGAGATATTGGGTGACGGAGAAGGAATTCATTGGATAGATTTAGATGAAGATTTAAGTATTTGCGGATTTTTTCAAGGAATTTCACTTCAAGATGTCCAAGTAGCATAACCATTTGCAAACCCTTAAAGATTGAATGACTTAAAATTTGTCTAAAATTTTTGAAGGTATGATTACAAAAAAACAAATCAATGTGTTAGCTGAAAGTATTGCTAATAAGTTTGACGCAAAAAAAATATTTTTATTTGGTTCTTTTGCTTATGGGGAACTACAGGCAAGAAGCGACTTGGATTTTTGTATCATTACTGATTTAGGAAAAAAACGAAAAATAGAATTGATTAGAGATATTCGTAGAGAAATTAGTCAGATTTCTCAGAAACCAATAGATATTTTACTTTAGGGGAGCTCTAAAAATAGTAAAGTTCAAGGCGTAAGAAATTTTAAAACCGAAGTTTACTATTGTAAATGAGGATTTTTAAATTTCGACACAACGAAGAAATTTGTATTTTAGAAGTCGCCTTTATGGCGACTTCTAACCTGAATAATTCATAAATATTTCTACTACAAGCCCAAACTGCACATCATCTTTGACCGTCCTCAATTTTTATTCCATCAAAATAGCTCGCTATTACTCAAAAATAAAAATCTGTGGTAGTTCAAATCTGACACAC